>CANPOY010000002.1 GCA_947575805.1 uncultured Lachnospiraceae bacterium | reverse complement strand
AGCAACTTGATTTTTTTAGCCACAAATGTTACAAAAAAGCTTGACCACTACAGGGGGATAAGCTGTTCACGGATCAACTGATCGTAAGCGGCGGCAAGTTCCTCCGTTGTTTCATATTTCCTGTAGCCAAAGACCTGTTCCACGGAGGAATGCCCCTCGATATGGCAGGCATAGCCGCCGTATTCGCTGATCACAAAGGCCCGCTTTTTATCGCGCTTTACCTTCAGCTTTCTGAAATAATTGTGTATGCTTTTGAAATCTCCTCCCTTCTGGTCAAACCAGCCGCTGGCGTGGTCCACCGGGCGGGAGGGATCCTTTTCTTTTACCAGCGCGGCAATTCTTGCGGCGTCAAACTGTCCCCAGCCTTCGTTAAAGGGAACCCAGGCAGCCAGGGAAGGGACACTGTATAGATATTCCACGGTATCCATACATTCCTGCTCCCAGGCCAGGCGCCCGCCTTTATCTTCCCGGGAAAAAAGCTTATAGTGGCTGTCTTTCGTGTGCCGGGACATATTCGGAAATACGGTGGGCATGTAGCAGACAAAGGGCATTTTATAGGAGGAGCCTCCGCAGACCATATCCTGCCATATGATCATGCCTAAACGGTCACAGTGATAGTACCAGCGCAGAGCCTCCAGCTTGATGTGCTTCCGCAACATGTTGAAGCCGGTCTTTTTTGCCAGTTCAATATCATAGATCAGCGCCTCGTCGCAGGGGGCCGTCATGAGGCCGTCCGGCCAGTAGCCCTGATCCAGCAGTCCGTGAAGAAAGAGAGGGCTGTGGTTTAAGCAGAACCGGGGGATTTGCCTTTCGTCCGGCTCTATGGAGAAACTCCTCAAAGCAAAATAACTTTGGATCGTGTCATGATCTGCAGTGACTGTAAAGCTGTAAAGGTAAGGTTTCTCCGGGGTCCAGAGGAGGACGGCATCTTTTGGCAGAATCAGCCGCAACACATTGGGAGCCGAAGACTCCCGCTGGACGGACACACCGATCAGGGCAGGCGTGCGTTCCCCGGAGAGGTTGCGGGAAGCAGCATCATGGGAGGACACAAATCGGGCGGTTGCTTTATGCACCGTACAGGTGACGGAGGAAAAGTCCTTTTGGGAAAATATTTTGACGGTCACTGCACCCTGATCTATATCCGGGGTGATTTCCAGTCGTTCAATATGGTTTACCGGCACCCACTCATACCACACGCTCTGCCAGATGCCGCTTTGGGCCGTGTAGAACATGCCGCCCCGTTGCAGCGTCTGCTTGCCTCTTGCATGCCAGGAGGTATCGCTGACATCCCGGACCCGTACCTGAAGCAGAAGGGGAGCGGTTGTTACATAATCGGTAATGTCGGCATGAAAGGGAAGATAACCGCCCGTGTGGGAAACGATTTCTTTCCCGTTGCAGTATACGGAAGCCTGCTGATCCACTGCCTGGAAATGCAGCTTGCAGCGCCATCCCTTTGCGCGGAAGGTGTGGTCTTCTTCCGAAAAGGCAATCTGCCTTTCATACCACAGGTACTCGTCAGGCTGCAGCTGCCTGCCAACGCCGGAGAGCAGGGCTTCGGGAGAAAAGGGCACCAGAATGTCCTGGCTTTCGGAAGCACAGTTATCTTCCTGGACCGGCGTAAAACGACAGCTCCAGTTACCGTTTAAAATTCTGTAATTATCCCGTTCCAGCTGGGGACGGGGATATTCCTGCCATACGGCTGGAGTTTCTTCGATTCTGATCTTTTCCCCCCAGTGAGTATACAGCGGGAGCAGGGGTGTTTCAGGATGCTTTTTATTGATATTGGAAACAGCATCTTTTATTCTCATAAGATTTTACCTCGAATATGATTCAAAACGGTCGGGTTTCCTGCATTATATCATATAAAAGCAAGGGCGCGCAAGCAACTGTCTGCCGGAAGTAATTTTGTATGGAATTTATAGCTTTTTTATTTGACAATTTATGGCGGAAGAGATACACTTAATGTGTAAAGCGAAAAGCTTAATGTTTCATTGAAAAGTGAAATAAAAAAGAGGGAAGGGGTTAAGAAAATGGCAAAACTGTATGTGAATCCTAATGTAAAAAAGGGGCATATCAATCCGGAATTGCAGGGACATTTTTCCGAGCATCTGGGGAGATGTATTTACGAAGGGCTTTATGTGGGGGAAAACTCTGACATTCCCAATGTAAACGGCATGCGCACCGATGTGGTTGAGGCCCTGAAAGAGATTCAGGTACCTGTGCTGCGCTGGCCCGGAGGATGCTTTGCTGATGAGTATCACTGGAGAGACGGGATTGGACCGAAAGAGAAGCGCAAGAAGATGATCAACACCCATTGGGGCGGCGTGGTGGAGGATAACAGCTTTGGTACGCATGAATTTATGGAGCTGTGCAGACAGCTGGGCTGTAAGACTTACATAAACGGCAATGTGGGCAGCGGGACCGTTCAGGAGATGAGTGAATGGGTGGAATATATGACCTTTGAGGGCGTATCCCCCATGGCTGACTTAAGAAAGGCCAACGGTCACGAAGCACCCTGGACAGTGGATTACTTTGGGGTGGGCAATGAAAACTGGGGCTGCGGCGGAAATATGAGGCCGGAGTATTATGGGGATCTCTATCGCAGATACCAGACCTATGTGCGTAACTATAATTCTGCTAAACCTGTGGCTAAGATTGCCTGCGGCGCAAACGCGGCGGATTATCACTGGACCAGGAAGGTGCTGGAGACAACCTTTGACCATGGCTGGGGATTTATGAACGGTTTGTCCCTCCATTATTATACACTGCCTACCGGTGACTGGAGCAAGAAGGGGTCTGCGCTGGATTTTGACGATAAGCTGTGGTATCGAACCCTGAAGGCTACTCTGAAGATGAAGGAGCTGATTCAGGTGCATGGCGCAATCATGGACGGATATGACCCTGAAAAGAGAATCGGCATGATTATTGATGAGTGGGGAACCTGGTATGATGTGGAGCCCGGCACCAACCCCGGATTCCTGTATCAGCAGAATACCATGAGGGATGCGTTGGTGGCAGGTATCAACCTGAATCTGTTTAACAAGAACTGTGATCGTGTGAAGATGGCAAATATCGCTCAGATGGTGAACGTGCTGCAGGCAGTGATCCTGACCGAGGGCGGGAAGATGGTCAAGACGCCTACCTGGCATGCGTTCAACCTGTATAAGTATCATCAGGACGGCGAGCTGGTAGAGTCTGATCTGGAGACGAAGGAAGCAGGTGTGGAAGAGAAGTATATGATCCCTGCTCTGTCAGAATCCGTATCCGCAGGCAAGGATGGTAAGCTTCATGTAACGCTGACCAATGCTTCGCTGACCGACAGCGCTGACATCGAGGCAATTTTTGCTGAAACTTCCGTGAAGTCTGTCAAGGCATCTATTCTTACCGGGGATATGAAGGCGCACAACACCTTTGAGACTCCTGATCAGGTTCATAGCACGGAATTTACGGCTGTCACCGTAAACGGGAACAAGGTAAGCTTCAATGCTCCTGCCTGCAGCGTGCTGCACCTGGAAGTGGAAATATAGGGGCAAGGCAATGTATCATTATAAAGAAACCATGGACAGGCTGATCAGGCAGGAGGTGGAGGGCGGCAATGTGATGGGTGCCTCGGCGCTGGTACTGTACAAGGGCCGGGAGCTTTATTATAATGCTTTCGGCCTTGCGGACAGGGAGCGGGGATATGCTATGAAGCGTGATACCATTATCCGCCTTTATTCCATGTCTAAGCCTGTCACGGCAGCAGCCGTCATGATCCTGGCGGAACGCGGCGACCTGGACCTTATGGATCCTGTATCGAAATATCTGCCCTGCTTTGCGGGGCAGAAGGTATGGGATGCCCATAAAGGGGAGATTCCCGCGGAGCGTGAAGTCACAATTTATGACCTTTTAAATATGACCTCAGGAATTACCTATCCGGATGAAACCACGGAGCCTGGCAGGCGCATGGGTGCATTGGTGGAACGGCTGGTGAAAGCGAGGGAAAAAGGAGAGCGGGTGGATACTCAGGCATATATGTGCGGGATTGCCTCTGTACCCTTGGTCTTTCAGCCGGGAGACAGATGGATGTACGGCTTTTCTGCCGATGTGCTGGGAGGTGTGGTGGAAGCCGTATACGGCAGGAGCTTCGGCACTTTTTTGCGGCAGGAACTCCTTGACCCGCTGGAGATGCAGGACACGGGCTTTTTTGTGCCGGAGGATAAGCAAGAGCGCTTTGCTCAGGCCTATGAGCAGACGGAAAGAGGTTTGATTCCGCATATCGGCGCTCATCTGGGAGAGTACTATAAAGGGGATGTGGCCTTTGAGTCCGGGGGGGCCGGAATGGTATCCACACTGGATGACTATGCACATTTTGCTCTTATGCTGGTGCAGGGGGGCACTTACAAGGGAAGACGTATCCTGGGAAGAAAGACCGTGGATTTCATGGTCAGAAACCATCTGACAGAGCGTCAGGCCGAAAGCCTGGATTGGGACAGTGTGAAAGGCTATGGCTACGGCTGCCTGATGCGGATATTGGAAAACGGCGGTGCTGCCGGAAGCAACGCGTCTCACGGTGAGTTCGGCTGGGACGGCTGGACCGGAAATTACGTGGCCATGGACAGAAAAGAAGATCTGGTATTATTATATTTTATTCAGCTTTGCGGAGCGGGAACCACACCGCTGGTAAGAAAGCTGCGGATGGTAACCTATGGTGCGCTGGAGTAACAGATTACTCCGGCGCACGTTTTAATCTTCGCAGTCTGTCTCCGCTGCTACTGCGGCAGAGACGGAAGAAACCACCGCTACCACTACCGCAACAATAATTACAAGAAGTCCGCCTGTTAACACTATAAACATATCTTTTCCTCTTTTCCGAAGTAATTGATCTGAATTGATCTGTCAACGATAAGCTGATTATAGCATTTTTGGTATCAAATCACAAGCCTAAAAATTTGAAAAAGGTATTGACAATTGCCTTATGACGTTGTATATTGTAAAGCACCTGATTCGTTCAGGTATCTGATTTATTTCATTTTTTCAGGCCGTTTCGGCCAAAATCACAGACCTGTCAAGCAGACGGAATTTACAGTGCACGGTATTTTTTGCTGCAGTTAAAGGAGGGATGAACGATTAAAACTGAATACGGTGTGTCAGAGAGTCCTTTGCAGAAGCTGGTGGAGGAATATACCACGCATAAGCAGCAGTCTTTGATGCAGATGAAGAAAGGGCTGGTATCCCGGGAAGCCTTTCTGGAGGAGGCCGCAGGCTGTATTGCGGAGTATTACCACAGATCCGGGCAGGAGGATGCGGCACTTCTGGCAGAGTTTGAGCAATATATCTTCGGTTATTCCAGATTATCCGGGCTGATAGATGACAAAACGGTCTCTGATATTCGGGTGGTAAGCTATGACAATATCCGAATTAAAAGAAAGGGTCAGCGAATGCAGGCGGAAGCCGCATTTGCCTCGCCGAAGGAGTATCGGCAGTTTATTGATTATATAGCCACGAGAAATCAGGTTAACATTTCCAATCTGAATGCAATTCAACGGTTCACCGACAATGAAAGCCATCCGGAATTTATCCTGCGCTTTACGGTTTCCATGCCGCTTGTGAACACCTATGACGAACCTTATCTCTGTATCAGGAAAATTCCCCGGGCATTTCCGCAGATCAAGGATTTAATAGAACAGGATATGCTTGACCGCGATACGGCGGAGCTTTTGATCTGCCGCTTTCGTGCAGGCTCTACGCTTATCTGCGGCGGAAATTCTTCCGGCAAGACAACGCTTTTGAATGCGCTGAAGGAGACGCTGCCGGACAACTGTGCGGTTCTGGTGGCGCAGCAGGCGGATGAGCTGACTACCATGTTTCATCCGGACATGATGTTCCTTCATTCGCTGCCGGGAACGGGGGAGCAGCAGGTCAGTTATGATCTGGAGCATATCAGCATTGCCGGACTTACCATGGATGTGGATTTTTTTATCATTGGGGAGGTCAAGGGAACGGAGGCGGTTTATCTGCTGAATGCGGCGTATACCGGGCAGACCTGCGCGGCGACGATCCATGCGCCGTCTGCCGAAAAGGCCACCGATAAGCTGGTGGATTATTGCCTGGGAAAGAGCAGATATTCCAGGGATGAGCTGATGCGGATGCTGGACTGCTTTCAGACGGTGGTATTCATGGAACATTACCGGGTGGCGGAGATCTACGAGTGCAGGGGATGGAATGAGGACAGCAGGAGTCTTGTCTATGAAAAAATTTTGGAGAGGAGTGAGGCATGCGCGTGTCAGGCGTAAAGGGATTGATATTGTTATGTTTATTTTCGGGGTTTTATATGTTGTTTCGGAAAATGGAGGCGTTGAAGTATCTGGCAGAGGCTTTCAAAAGAACCCGCAGTGGAATGAATGCCGCCGCCAGGCAGCGGAGTCTGGCGGACCGGCAGAATCTGTTAAACCTGCAGGAGGAGCATTCCCGCTGGTATGCCATAGAACGGAGACTGCAATACTGCGGCATTCGGAGGCGTTTCCCGGGAATTACGGCAGAATGGTGGATTCTGGGGAATATCGGGGCAGCCTCGGTGTTGTTTGCGGCGGCGTCCGCGGCAGGCGGTGCGGGAGCAGGAGCGCTGGTGCTCCTGAGCTTTGCGGGGGCGGAATATCTGTTTCTGTGGCGTCTGAGAAAAGCAAATTTCCGCCGCACGGAAGAAAATCTGACGAAGCTTCTGGATTTCCTGGATAATTACAGTACAGCATCAGGGGAGGTCACCGGTATATTCGGACAGATCAGCAGGTATATGGACGAGCCGGTGAAAGGGGCACTGGATGTCTGCTGCTATGAGGCGGCCACTACAGGGGATGTAAGTCTGGCACTGCTTGCCATGGCAGAGTGCATAGAGCATCCGAAATTCAAGGAGCTGGTCCGGAATATGGAAGTCAGCGTTCGGTATTGCGCAGACTTTTCCGTCCTGGTGAGCAGCAGCAGAAGAAGCCTCAGGGAATATCTGAGGGTATCTCAGGAGAGAAAGGGCATGCTGCGGGAAGGGGCAATCAACCTACTGCTGCTGGCAGTCATGTCGGCGGTGGTGCTGCTTATAGTAGGCAGCTTTACCGGGAGCGGATGGGCACCTTGAAAAGGAAGGAGAGAAAAGATGCAGATGGGAATCCTCATAAAAGCCGTTTCGGCAGTGACGGCGGCAGAAGTGTTCTTTGCCCTGCGGATGCTTGGAAAGAGCGGAGGGCAGCAGGAAAAGCTGCTGAAAGCCTACTATGAGCTTTCCGGTCTTCTGCGGGAAAGGGGCAGATCCGGAAATTACTATCGGAAAGGGGAGCGGTGGCTGTTGAAGAACGGGGCCGTGTATCATTACGGGAAGTGGGTTGAGCCGGTACGATTTCTGGCAATCTGCCTGATTTGCGGTCTGGCAGGAACTTTTGTTTTTACTCCGCTGGGAATCGGGTTTGGCGCGGCGGCCTTCTTCCTGCTGGCATTTCTGCCGGTATGGCTGCTGCAGCATATGAACAGGAAGGATAACGAGAGACTGCTGCCTGAGCTGAAGCTGGTATATCATGCCCTGGAGATCCAGATCAGAGCGGGAGTCTATGTGACGGATGCGCTGGCGGAATGCTACGGGAATGTACAGGAAAAGCGGCTGAGGCGGGCGCTTCTGGAGCTGGCGGGAGACATCGTCATGAAGGCGGATGTGCATGAATCCCTGGACAGATTCCAGGGAAAGTTTAATAACCCTCATGTGGATTCACTCTGCATCATTGTCCTGCAGGCATTGGAATCAGGGCAGGCGGTGGAACTGCTCCGGGATATAGGAGAGCAGGTGAAGGATATGGAGGAGGCAGTGCTGGCGCGCAAAAAAGCGGCACTGGACAGAAAGATTACATTCTGTCAGCTGGGAGTGCTGACAGTGGTACTGGGATTTGCGCTGTATTTGTGTGTACGCTATATGTTTGGCGCAGCAGCGGTATTTTAGAAAGAATAAAGGAGGAACAGAACATGTTGGAAAAGGTGAAATACAGGACAAAGCAGGCGTTCAGCTGGATACGGGAAAAGGCAATGAAAAAGGAGCCCGGAATAGACGGTATTCTGGTGACGGTGGGACTGTGCATTATTGCCCTGCTGCTGTGTGTGGTGATGAAGGACAGCCTTACCGCTTTTATCAGGACGCTGGTGGATGCCATGACGGCCAAGGCCCAGCAGATTCTCACGGGAGTGACGGCATGAAAAAGGAAGCAGGAAGTATCGGGGATCTGCTGGCGGTATGTATTTGTATGATTCTGATGACAGTGCTGTTGGCGGCCTATATGGACAGTGTGCGGCTGATCGCGGAAAAGACGGAGATCAATCAGATTGCAAGAAAGTACATTCTGCGGATGGAAACTGTCGGCGTGCTGACGGAGAGTGACAGGATCCTGCTTGGAAGGGAGCTGGAGACAGCGGGTGCGTCTGCGGTAAGCCTGGAAGGAACTACCTTTGACAGGGTTGGCTATGGGGAGGAAATTGTACTGAAAATGAGGGGAAGGCTGAGGAATATCTATGAATTTGAAGAAAAAAGAGTATCTACTGCGAAAAACTGAGAGCGGTGAGATCGGCTGGACGTTTGGTCTGTGGTTTGTGTTGTTTCTGGGAATCCTGCTCTGTGCCCTGTTACAGATTGAAGCCTTTCGGGCATCCTCGCAATACATGGAGGATGCGCTGGCGGCGTCCAATCTGGCGGCTGCGGTGATAGACGTGGAGGAATACGGCATATCTCACCGGATGCAGATCAGAAGCCCGCAGGAGGCCTATGACCGGTATCAAAGGGCCATTGTGGGGAACCTGAATCTGAATGACCGGTGGGAATGTGAGAATAAGGGCCTGATTTCCGGTCCCGTCCATGTTGAAAATTTTACCGTTTATAACGTCAGTGGCAGCGAGGTGGATGTGCGAAGCTTTGGCGGGAACGGAGCTGCAGCTGGTTGGCGTGGGACGCTGGGGCAGGAAAGGGCACCCAACGGGAAAACGGTGGAAAATACGGGAATTTACAGTGAAATATCCTATCAGGTGAGGGGGCTGTTTGGTCTGAATATTACGGCCAGGAAGGGAAATCTGGCAGATATAACGAGAGGCTGAATGGGTATTTACATTGGTAAAGCGATTTGAAATGGAGGGAGAATGAAAAAGAAGAAAAAAACGGGAAGAGAAACGGCTGCAGAGAGATGGAAAACAGGAGGGGTCATTGCGGCACTGGCGGCTGCGGCAGCAGTATTTATTGTTATGCTGCAGTTGGAGAAGGGAATGCTGATGAAATATGAAAAAGGGACTGTATATGTGGCTGCGGCGGAGATCCCCAGGGGCCAGATGGTCACGGCAGAAAATCAGGATCTATATTTTCAGGAGAAATTGTTGGACAGCTCCTGTATCCCAGACAGCGCGTTGCGCAATCAGGAGCAGGTGACGGGGCTGGCCGCCTCCTTTGATATTGCTCCGGGAGTGCTTCTGGCAGAAGGGATGTTTGAGAGTCTGGATGATATTTTAAAAGGAATGCGGGAACCGGTGGTGGCCGGTTTCAAGGCGGAGGATCTGTATCAGGTAGCAGGGGGCGTACTCCGTGCCGGGGACAGGATACATATATACAGGGTATCCGGGGAAGGGCAGGCGGTACTGGTCTGGGATAATGTCTATGTACAGGAAGTGTTTGATCAGGCAGGATCCAGAATAGCAAGCGGTGATTCGGTGACGGCAGCCCAGAGGATCAACATTTATCTGGATAAAAAGGATGTGGAGGCCTTCTATTCCGGGCTGGCAGAGGGAGCGCTCCGGGTCGTGCGTGCGCTGGGATAAGGGCACCCGGACAAAAAGCGTTTCGGAAGGGAGGAAAATCAATGTGGAAATACAGGATAGGGTTGGGAGTGCTGGCAGTATTTCTGGTTTGGCTGCTTACGGATCAGAGTGCCGCAGCGGCAGCTTACCATAGGACTGTCTATAATAGTCCTTACGTGTCTTTTTCACCTGACGGGCAGGCCTGGACCACCAATTTCGGAGATAAACACATCCGCTGGTACAGGAAGGGTGAGACCGTAAGTACGGGAATCACCTCCTCCCTGCGGCCGCCCGGAGAAGGCGAACATTATTACAGTGTACGGGTGACCGGCCAGGCGCCTGTGGGGCGTTGGGTGGTGGAGCATGAGGCGGGACAATGTGTCCATGAAGTTTATCCGCCGGCATACCATGGTTTGGGCTATGGGAGGCAGATCTGCAGGGCCAGGCATTATTCGGGTTGGATTGCTTATTGTGCGGACTGTGGGGAAAGGCTTTCAAATATTTTCGTCTATATGAGCAGGGAGGCTGCCGAAACCATAGATTACATTCCGTTGGAAACGGATTATTATTCTCTTTGCCCTTTCTGCAGTAATCTGGAGCAGGGGAGTATGTTCCGGCATATGTGCAAGGCAGTATCAGCCAATATGTACAGGGTGGTGTATGACGCCAATTTTCCGGAAGATGGGGCAAACGGGAGGGGCTATATGGCGTATAGCCTTCACATGTACAATGATACAGAGGAATACGAGGGGACAAAGCTGACACCGGTGAAGGAGCTGACGCAGAACGGATACGCCTGTACGGGTTATCGGTTTGCCGGCTGGAACAGGAAGCCCGACGGCAGCGGGGAGGGATATGAAGACAGGGACAGGATCCTGAACCTGACATCGGAGAATTGGAACGGGCTGTCCGGACAGGAGGCGAAGGGAACCGTGACCCTCTATGCCCAGTGGGAGCCGGTGGCGAGTACCCTGCTGATAGATCCCGCCGGAGGTACGTATCAGGGAAAAAGCGGGATTACGGGGATCACAAAGCGTCATGGAGAGACCTATAAGCCGGATGCTTCCCTGCTGGATCCGCCGGCGGGCTATAGGGTGACCTTTCAGACAAACGGGGGAAGTCTGCTGGAGCCAGCCACAGCGGCAGCGGTCTTTCGGGAGTGGGTGGCGGATCAGCCCTTTTCCGGTTCTTTTCAGGACGGAATCTACAGATACACTGCCCCGGAAGGCAGCAGTGATACCCTGCGGGCAGTATATGATGCAGGAAGTATTGTGCTTCCTGAGACGATGCGGGAGGGCTGGTCCTTCGGGGGCTGGTATTATGATGCCGAATTCAGGCTTCCTGCAGGAGGAGCGGGAGAAACGATTACTCCCGGCAGCAATCTTACACTTTACGCACAATGGGCGGACCTGGTACTGGCTGCGGCGGATAACTACAGCGCTTACGGAGGCAGCGGGGCCGTTGACCTTTCCTGGCAGATGCGGGACGGAAAAGAAAAAGCCTATCTGCTGTACCAGAGTCCGGACGGTGAAGAATGGTTGAAAATCGGTGCCGCCGATGATATAAGCAGTGAAACCGTAGTTCATGTGGAACTGCAAAGAACCGGCAGGGAGGAGGTTTATAAAATACCCCATGCCGGAATCTATACGATAACCCTGTCCGGAGCTCAGGGAGGCAGCTATGGGGACTGCCGGGGCGGAAAAGGCGGCAGCCTGGAGTTTAAGCTATGGCTGGAAAAGGGCGAGATTCTGACCTTCCGGGTGGGCGGCAGCGACGGATACGGAGGCGGAGGAAGTGGAAGCATGTACGGGGGAGGAGGAGGCTGCACCGTCGTATCTTCCGATAAAAAGGGCGTCATCGCAGTGGCCGGGGGAGGAGGTGGTGCCTCACAGAGCGGCAGCGGAGGTGCCGGAGGCAGTGCAGCGTTTTTAACGGAGAAAGCGTATTGCGGCGAGGACGGTATGGCCGGAGGCGGCGGAGGCTACCGGGGAGGCGCGGCGGGAGAATACATCCTGCATTCCCACACCGCAGCCTGCTACCGTGAGATCAGCGGTACTGTGAATGCAGGACCAGGCTTTTACGGGGCGAATACCACCTGGCACAGTGATATTTATCTGGAGGGCGTAACGGCTACCAATGTAAAAGCCAGTGTGGGAGGACATTCCAGCGGAAGCAGTCCGTCTATAGGCCTGAGGGCAGGGAATGCGGCAAACTATCTGGAGACGCCCTATGCAGGCAGGCTTACCTTCTCCGCTGCAGGCGGCGACAGCGAATGGGATGTGTGGGGCGTGGGGGCGGAGGATACTGCAACCGCAATCACGGTTTTTTTTCTCCATGATGACGGACGGGTGACCAGTGAAACGGTTTTTCCCGAGAGGCTCAGCCATTTTTCCGCCACGGGAACCAATATCTGGTATGCAGGCGGCGGTTATGAGGCCACAAGACCGGTATCCATCCACAGTTTTTCGGGTTGGCAGTTTTCAGGGACAATAGAGACCATGCCCCATGCAAGCTGTGAAAATCCGCCGGGTTCCTTTCACGGTATCCATGCTGCGTATATTATGAACGGCACCTTCAGCTTTGACGTGGAGGAAGACGTGAAGGGAATCTATATAGAAGCTGCAAGATCTGCTGCCACCGGCGGGGAGGGCTGCTGGATGAGCATCGGCGTGCAGAATGTTTCCTATCAGTACAGTGGCAGAATGGTAATGTGCGGATATGAGGAAGGCGAGGTAGAATCTGCGCTGCCGGCTTACGGCGGAAGCAGCTATGTAAATTCGGAGGCCGTTTACAGCTATTCCCTGAGCGTCGGGGACAGGGAAGGGGACGGACGTGCACTCCTGAACACCGTACAGGCGGGGTTCCTGGAGGAGCTGGAGCTTGGAGGTGTGAAGGCGACGGATCTGGCGGCGCCGAATATCATTATGGAGGATTCCGTGGAAATGAGGCCCGCAGCCGGTGGACGGATAACCGTCTCCTGGAAGGAACCGGAGGATAATGGCACCACCTACTATCACAGGGCGGAGGCTTATATAAGAGGTATGACGCCGCCGCTGTCTGCATCCAATATAACGCAGAATACTCTGGTTTCGGGAGTGGCAGGGTACTACTATGTCATTGACGGAAACCGGGATTCCGTAGCGGACAGGCGGGGACGTTATACCACTGTGAGAAACGTGGAGGTTCCTTTGGGGGAGGAGGTATGTTATCTGCATCTGGCGGCAGCAGACACCGCGGGCAATATCGGTGAGACAATTCATGTGAAAATAGACGGGGAAAGTGTGCCCTGGATAATCGGAACCAGACAGCTGCGGGTCAGAGAAGGAGAAAATGTGAGTGCGGCGGATCCAAAGACCTGTTATGTGAGATGTGACGGAGTGACACCGTTCCTTTTGGTGCATGGTACATACATGGAAGGGCCGGCCGCAAAGGATAACCTGCCGGTGTACAGTATCTTTGAGTTACCGTCAGGGGGACGGAGTGTTTTTCATATGCCGTCGGCGGCAGAATCACCGGAGCCCATATATTCTGTGGAAGGGGCGACGATCCTGACCAGGTATCCTTATTCCGCGGCCAGGCGCTCCGACCAGGGGAGGACCCTGGATCTGGAGCAGATGTTTACGCTGGGCCCGGAAGCACACGGACAGCGCATCGAGGTGATACCCAGAGCCGGGGCAGTATATCTGAAAGGGGGAATACGAACGCATTACTATTCCGAACAGGAATCGGACAAAGGAAATGGCATTACTCTGATCGGAGACGGGGAAGGACCCGTTGTCAGCGGGCTGGAGGTACTTTCGGAAGGACAGTTTATCGACAGAGGGGAAGAGTCGGTTCGGCTGTGCCTTACGGCATCAGATGATTTGTCCGGCGTGGCGGAATTTTACCTGGAGGTGACCAACAGGGACAACCACGGCACAAAGGTATTCTACCCGGAGGGAAACAGGATAGAATTGGAGATTACGAAGGAGGAGGCTTTGTTTACAGGAGAATTTACGGTGACGGCTTATGCCCGGGATCGTGTGGGAAATGAGACGGAAATATCCCGGTCGGTGACGGAGTTTGCCCTGGAGGCAAGGATCGAGAGAATCCTGGAGCCTCATGATCCCGTGTTTAAGGGCGGGGAAAGCGGCATCCTCTACATTACGGTGTACGGGTATGCAGACAGAGCGGAGGCGGAGTTCCCGTTGGAGCTGGCGGGGGAAGACGGAAGCCGGGCCAGGATGGTGTTTGATTACAGTGATATGCAGATATATATGCAGGAATCAAAGGTGCAGTTTATGGTGCCCCTATATATTCCTGCAGGCAGGGAGTACACCTTGAAGGTAAGGGCATTCCGGGGCGACAACAGCCTGGAGTGTGAGCCGACACTCAGAGTTACGGCGGAGGGCGGGAATGTGCTGAATGAATTTCATACCCGCTTAAGATGATGGGGGCGTTTTGGGGAATATTTGCCGTCTGCCTGCTGTTTGCCTGTTTCACGGACTGCAGGAGCCGTGAGGTATACAATATTACCTGGTGGGTGGCGGGAGCGGCGGCAGCAGTGCTTTTGTTCGGGGGGAAAAGGAGGCTCGACGGAATACTGCTTCTGGAACTGGGGGTGTTTATCCTGCTGCAGCTGAAGCTGTTTCCGAAAATGTACGGGCGGGCTGACTGCTATGCCTTCAGTGTCTGTGCAGTGGCGGAGACTGCTGCAGGCCTGTCTCTGACGGGATATTTTCTTCATATGCTGCTTTCCTTTCTTTTTCTGGCATTTGTACAGGCGTTGTGCCATAACATTGGCAGTGGGGGAAAGCTGTGTCGTCCCGTGCCGTTTCTGCCGTATATAACCCTTGCTTTCTGGTCGCTGCTTTGGTATAGTGTAACTGTTTAGAGTGGGGTGGCGGTATGATTACAATTTCTCTATGTATGATCGTGAAGAACGAAGAAAGGATATTGAGGAGATGCCTGGACAGTGTAGCGGATCTGGTGGATGAAATTATCATTGTGGATACCGGCTCCACCGACGGGACGAAAAGCATTGCCGCGGAGTACACGGAGTCTGTCTTTGATTTCGAATGGACGGATGATTTCAGTGCGGCAAGGAACTTTGCCTTTTCCAGGGCCTGCAAGGAATACATATATTCAGCAGATGCGGATGAGGTGCTGGATGAGGAGAACCGGCAGCGTTTCCTGCGGTTAAAGGAGACCTTGCTTCCTGAGATCGAGATCGTACAGATGAAATACGGAAATCAGCTCCAGTTTAACACGGTATATAATTATGATGAGGAGTACCGCCCCAAGCTGTTCAAGCGGCTGCGGGAGTTTGTGTGGGAGGCGCCGATACACGAGGCGGTACGGCTGACGCCTACGGTTTATGACAGCGATATTGTGATCCGGCACATGCCGGAGAGCAGTCATTCCGGAAGGGATCTTGCGAATTTCCGCAGGCATTGTGCAGAAGGGTACCGGTTACCCAAACGGCTTCATAATATGTACGCCAGGGAGCTGCTGCTGGTGGGAAACGAGGAAGATTTTGCGTTGGCGGCACATTTCTTTGAGGCGTCGGCTGAGGATGGGAGCAGGGACGGCGAGGAGGTCACGGAGGCATGTTGTATTGCTGCCCATGCCGCCAGGCTGACGGGAGATACGGTACGCTTTTTCAAGTATACTTCAAAGGTGCTTGCCGGAGAAGCAAATTCCGAGATCTGTTGTGAAATGGGTCATTTTTATGAGACGGTGGAGGATTATGAGGAGGCTGCGGTCTGGTATTATAATGCAGTGTATGAAACGCAGCCCGTTTTAAATATCCGGGCAGGCGGAAAAGAGGGGCTTGAGGGACTGATCCGTTGTTATGAGCGGCTTTCGTGCCCGGAGCAGGCCCGGGAATACAGAGAAGAACTTATAAGGCGGACGGCCGGGGAGGACGGGAAACGATGAATTGGGAAGATAATGTACGGAAAGTGGTGCCTTATGTGGCGGGGGAACAGCCTGATAAGCCGGATATGATCAAACTGAATACGAATGAAAACCCTTATCCGCCGGCGCCAGGAGTGGCAAGGCTGGCGACAGAGATGGACTGCGATGCCCTGCGCCTTTATCCGGATACTAATGCAGCTCCTCTTACGGAGGAGCTGGCGGCGTATTATCATGTAAGCCCTGAGCAGGTGTTTGTGGGGGTGGGGTCTGATGATGTGCTGTCCATGGCCTTTCTGACCTTTTTTAACAGCGGCAGGCCTGTTTTGTTTCCGGATGTGACCTATTCCTTTTATGATGTCTGGGCGAATCTGTACAGGATTCCTTATAAAACCTGCGCACTGGACGGTAACTGGCATATCAGCCCGGAGGATTACAGGCAGCCAAACGGCGGCGTGATCTTTCCGAATCCCAATGCGCCTACCGGGGTACTGGAAAGCCTGGAAACGGTGGAGGAGATTGTGGCGGCCAACAGGGACGTTGTGGTTATAGTGGACGAAGCCTATGTGGATTTCGGCGGAGTCAGCGCGTTGCCGCTGCTGGAAAAATACGACAATCTGCTGGTGGTACAGACATTTTCCAAGTCCCGGGCAATGGCCGGGCTGCGGATCGGCTTTTGTATCGGGAACGAGAAGCTGATCGGGTATTTAAACGACGTGAAATTTTCCTTCAATTCCTACACTATGAATCGCCCCGCCCAGATAATGGGGGTGGAAGCAGTGAGGGACAGGGCGTACTTCCAGGAGACTACGGCAAAGATTGTGAATACCAGGGAGCGGGTAAAAAAAGAATTGAAGGAGCTGGGTTTTATGTTCCCGGATTCCAGGGCCAATTTCATTTTTGCCACTCACAACAGGATTCCGGCACGACAGTTGTTTCAGGCGCTGCGGGAGGCGGAGATTTATGTGCGGCACTGGGATAAGCCGAGAATTTCAAATTATCTCCGAATTACGGTAGGTACGGATGAACAGATGGATAAGCTGCTGGCCTTTTTAAGAGACTATATCAGGTAACGGCAGAGAAGGCACGAACGTTTCGAAGAAAACAAAATCATACCGATAATCGTGGGAGGAAAGTCTATGATAAAGAGTGTTTTAAAGGGTATCGTGATCGGCATTGCAAATATTGTGCCGGGGGTCAGCGGCGGGACCATGATGGTGTCCATGGGAATCTATGATAAGCTGATTCACTGTATTACCCATCTGTTCAGTGAGTTTAAGAAGAGCGTAAAGTTTCTCTTTCCCATCGCGGTGGGAATGCTGCTTGCCATTGTGGGCAGCTCGTTTGCGCTGAAGGAGCTGTTTGCAAGGATACCCATTCAGACCAATCTGCTTTTTGTGGGTCTGATTCTGGGGGGCCTTCCGGCAATCTCAAAGAATGTTAAGGGAAAGAGCTTCCGGATCGGACATATTCTGGCGGCATTTGCTTTTTTTGCCCTGGTAGTGGGAATGGCGGCCATGGGAGAAACGGAGGGGGCTGCGGCAGACCTTACTTTCAGTGTGGGAAATGTGCTGATCCTTTTCGTGGTGGGGGTGATCACCTCTGCTACTATGGTGATTCCCGGTGTCAGCGGTTCCATGGTGCTGATGCTGATGGGCTTTTATGAGCCGATTCTGGTTACGATTACGGATTTTATCACGGCACTGGTACATTTGGACATGAAAGGAATACTGGCCGGCTGTGGTGTGCTGATTCCCTTTGGCCTTGGTGTGGTGGCGGGAATCTTTGGAATTGCCAAGCTGGTGGAAGTGATTTTCCAAAAGTTTCCTCTGTACGCTTATTGGGCAATTATCGGTCTGATTTTGGCTTCACCGGTGGCAATTCTGCTGATGAATCTGTCTGTCTTTTCACAGATAACCGTCTTAAGCGGAATAACCGGTGCGGCGGCGCTGGCAGCGGGCTTTGCGGTGGCAATGAAGCTGGGTGATTAATTGGCGTGGCAGCAGGCGGCGTGCGCAGACTGTATGGCGGCAGGCCGGAGGTGCAGCAGGCTGCGGCATGGAAACCGGGGAGGGACAGGGAATGGCGATGTATGGGGATTTTGCGGCAGTGTATGATACGTTTATGGACAACACACCTTACGGGCTCTGGAGCGAGCGTCTGGATACCTTAATCAAGAAGCACGGTGTGTCCAGGCCGGAGCGGGATGCCAAGGATATTCTGGATTCCGAACGAAATCTGGTGGTGGATTTGGGTTGTGGTACAGGTACGCTGACAGAGCTGATGTATGAGAAGGGATATGATATGATCGGCGTGGACGGCTCGGAGGCCATGCTGAATATTGCCATGCAAAAGAAGGAAAAGAGCGGTTCCGAGATCCTTTACCTGATGCAGGATATGAGAGAGCTTGATCTGTACAGCACCGTGGGGACTGTGTTCAGCGTATGTGATTCTTTAAACTATATTCTGGAGGAGGAAGAGCTGGAAGCCGTGTTTTCTCTGGTACAGAATTATCTTTTTCCCGGTGGGATACTGATTTTTGATTTCAACACCGAATATAAGTACCGTGAAGTGATCGGCAATACTGTCATTGCGGAGAACAGAGAGGACTGCAGTTTTATCTGGGAAAATATGTATGACCCGGAGGATGAGATCAACGAGTATGATCTGACGCTTTTTGTCCGGGAAGGGGATGGCCGCTTCCGGCGGTTTACCGAGACCCATCTCCAGCGGGGTTATACTCCGGAGCAGATGGGCAGGCTGGTGGAACAGGCGGGACTGAGAATTCTGGAAATGACGGATGCCGACACAGGCGGCAGTCTGAGGCCGGAAAGCGAGCGGGTGCTGGTGTGCGCCGTTCGAGAGCCGGAATGAGAAAGATATGTTTATAATATTGAGAGAGAAACGGATGTAAATATGAAAGATTACATTGTACGGGTTACAGCGGCGGATACACAGATAAGAGCCTTTGCCTGCACTACAAGGGAGCTGGCGGAGAAGGCAAGACAGATTCATAATACCAGTCCGGTGGTGACGGCAGCGCTGGGACGTCTGCTGAGCGCAGGAGCCATGATGGGGACCATGCTGAAGGGAGAACAGGATCTTCTGACCTTGCAGGTGAAAGGAGACGGACCCCTGCGGGGGTTGATCGTGACGGCGGACTCCCGGGGGAATGTCAAGGGTTACCCGGAGGTGGCGGATGTGATTCTGCCGGCAAATGCCCTGGGGAAGCTGGATGTAGGAGGCGCAGTGGGTCAGGGCACCTTAAGTGTTATCAGGGATATGGGACTGAAAGAGCCCTATGTGGGACAGACATTACTGCAGACCGGTGAGATCGCGGAGGATCTGACTTACTATTTTGCGGCTTCCGAACAGGTGCCTTCCTCCGTGGGACTTGGGGTGCTGATGAATCGTGACAATACGGTGAAGCAGGCTGGAGGATTCATCATACAGCTTATGCCTTTTGCCGAGGAGAGCGTGGTCAGCAGGCTGGAGGACAACCTGAGCCGGGTGCGGCCGGTAACGGCGATGCTGGATGAGGGGAAGACACCGGAGCAGATGCTGGAGCTTCTGCTGGAGGGCATGTGTCCTGCGGTGACGGATACCTTGGAGACGGTCTTTTCCTGTAACTGCAGCAAGAGCAGAATTGAAAGAGTGCTGATCAGCCTGGGGCAGCAGGAAATTAAGAACATGATAGAGGAAGGACAGGAGATAGAGGTCAACTGTCATTTCTGCAATTCCCATTATAAATTCAGCGTGGAAGAATTAGAGGAGCTGTACCGGAAGAGCAAATAAGAAAGGATGTGCGGAAAGCACATCCCTTCTTAACTTACTGCGCAGCTGTTTACTGTGCAGCCGAGGCCTTCTCCAGAGAACTCCGGATCGCCTCCAGCAGGACCAGGGAGGTATATTTGCTGTCGGAGGAATAGGTAACGCCTTCCAGAGTCTGCAGTTCGTATACCTGGCTGCAGATTGACTCAAAGGTGGGCTCCAGCAGGGGATACATGGTAGTGATGGCATCGTTCAGATTTACCATGCGTATGGAGGTAATGGAATTCTTATCCACAATGACTTCGACGTCGATGGACTGATTCCCCAGTATCAGCTCGGTGGTGTAGATGCCGGGTATGTAGAGAGCATCGGAGCCGGTAGTCACCGATTCCTCGTCAGGAGCAGTACTGTCCGCCGGGGGACTGTCCGGGGCGGGGTTCTTCTCTTTGTCGGGCAGGAACATCATCACAAGCAGTACGATGAACAGAATGCCCAAGGCAGCGAAGATAGCGGTATAAATCAGCTCCTTCATGTGAAGTACAACGATTTTCGTTTTTGCACTCATTTATATTCCCCTTGGTTGTCATATTTTTTTCTTTATAATAAGTATGTGGGGAAAGGGGGGTTTATGCTAAGGATTTCTCATTGACAAGCGGGCAGTGCGTTGTTATGATAGATGGCAGGGCAAGGGCGTTCTATGAGGGAGTAGGACTGCCCTTTTGTTAATGGGCAGCACACTGGAGATATTCCCCTGGAGGCCGCAGCAAGGTAAGGTGGCGAGGATGATCTGTGACATTCACCGGCCTGACGGCACTCCATTTGCCGGAGACCCGAGAGTGGTGCTGAAAAAGGCGGTAAAAGAGGCGGCGAAGGAGCTTTTGATGGTCAGGAATCATTTGTCTGAGAGTGAGGCATACAGATAGTTGCAGAAATGCAGTATGGACAGTGGTATAAATATGGCAGGGGCGGCATGTGTGGAAGAAATGGAGGTCAGAATGAAATTTACAAAAATGCAGGGCTGTGGGAACGATTACATTTATGTCAACGGTGCTTCGGAGGATATTCCCCGGGAGAAAAAGCCGGAGGTGGTACGGTACCTGAGCAACAGGAATTTCGGAGTGGGGGGAGACGGCGTTATCTTTATCAATCCCTCCCGGGAGGCTGATTTTGAGATGGAGATGTATAACGCGGACGGCAGCCGGGCACAGATGTGCGGAAACGGTATCCGCTGCGTGGCAAAGTATGTTTATGACAAGGGACTTACGGACTCGGAGCAGATTACGGTTGTCAGTGCGGGCAGTGTGAAATATCTTGATCTGACAGTGGAAAGGCCGGAGGGAAAGCCGGAGGACCGGGGTGTTGTGACCAGGGTGCGGGTCAACATGGGAAGCCCTGTTCTGGAACCGGCGGGAATCCCGGTGGTGGCGGACGGCGAGCGGGTGGTGAACGAGCCGATCTATGTGGAGGAACAGGAATACAGAATGACCTGTGTTTCCATGGGCAATCCCCATGCAGTGGTTTTTGCCGATGGTGTGGCAGGAATGGAACTGGAGAAGCTGGGTCCTCTTTTTGAGCGTCATGTCCGATTTCCGGAAAGGGTGAATACGGAGTTTGTGGAGATTCTGGACAGGCAGACTGTCTTTATGCGCGTCTGGGAACGGGGGTCAGGAGAGACTCTGGCCTGCGGCACGGGCTGCTGTGCGACGGCAGTGGCCTGTGTGCTGAACGGATTGACGGATACGGAGATTACCGTTAAGCTGTTGGGAGGAGAATTGCAGATCCGGTGGGATCGGGAGGAAAACATGGTTTACATGACGGGTCCTGCAGTCACCGTATATGAAGGGGAGGTAGACTTATGTTTCGGCTGAATGAAAATTATCTGAAGCTTCCGGGAAGCTATCTGTTTTCTACGATCGGCAAAAAGGTGAGTGCTTACAGTGCCGCCCATCCTGATAAAAAGATTATCCGCCTGGGGATAGGGGATGTGACACAGCCCCTTGCCCCGGCCATTATCGGTGCATTACATGGAGCGGTGGAGGAGATGGGTCATGCAGAAACCTTTCGTGGGTATGCTCCTGACCAGGGGTACGATTTTTTGCGGAATGCCATTGCGGAGAATGATTATAAAGCGCGGGGCTGCGACATTTCGGCAGATGAGATTTTCGTGTCTGACGGCGCCAAGTGTGATTCCGGCAATATTCAGGAAATATTCAGTCTGGACAACAGGATTGCGGTATGTGACCCTGTTTATCCCGTGTATGTGGATTCCAATGTGATGGCGGGAAGGGCCGGATCCTATGACAGAGCAGGGGAGACCTGGAGTAATGTGATCTATATGCCCTGCGTGGCGGATAACGGCTTTGTTCCGGAGCTGCCGGAAGAAACACCGGAAATAATATACCTTTGTTTTCCCAATAATCCTACAGGTGCGGCAGCTACCAGGGAGCAGCTGCAGGAATGGGTGGATTATGCCGCCAGGGTGGGGGCGGTCATTATATATGACGCGGCATATGAGGCTTATATATCTGAGGAAAATGTGCCCCACAGTATTTATGAGTGCGCAGGCGCGCGGACCTGCGCCATTGAACTACGCTCATTTTCGAAAAATGCCGGCTTTACCGGAGTACGTTTAGGGTTTACCGTGGTGCCCGGGGAGCTGAAGTGCGGTGATGTGCAGCTGCATTCTCTGTGGGCGAGACGTCATGGGACAAAGTATAACGGTGCCCCCTACATAGTACAGCGGGCAGGTGAGGCGGTCTATTCTCCGGAAGGGAAAGAGCAGTTAAAGGCGCAGGTAGCATATTATATGAATAATGCCCACTATATCTACAATGGCTTGAAGGAAGCGGGGTATACGGTGTCCGGAGGAATCAACGCTCCCTACATCTGGCTGAAGACGCCGGGGAACATGACCAGTTGGGAATTCTTTGACCATCTGCTGGAGAAGGTAAATGTGGTGGGAACTCCCGGTTCCGGCTTCGGACCCAGCGGGGAAGGATATTTCAGACTGACTGCTTTCGGGAGCTATGAAAATACGGTGGAGGCCGTTGACAGGATCAGGACATTGCTGTAGCATAAGAACAGCCAACGTACAATGGTCTTAATGACGGAAGGAGCGGGAGCATGGGAAATGAGTGGGCGGGAAAGAGAATGGTGCATTATGACCTGCTGCGCATCTTGGCGGCTTTCAGTGTAGTCATGCTGCACAGCAGCGCGCAGTTCTGGTATTCTCTGGATATAAACAGCAAAGAATGGATGATTGCCAATTCTTATGACGCTCTGTTCCGTTTTGGCGTTCCCGTTTTTGTGATGCTCAGCGGGGCCGTGTTTTTGCCGAAGGAGCGGGAGCTGAACATCAAACGGCTGTATACGCACAACATTCTGCGGGTGGCGGTGTCCTATGTCTTCTGGTCCGCCCTGTACGGGCTGCGGGACAGTATGTACTTTGATTTCACGCAGGTGGGGTGGAAGGAGATTGTAAAGGAAATGATCATGGGCCGGTATCATCTCTGGTTTCTGCCTATGATTGCAGGTATCTATGCAATTTTACCGATTCTTCGCGTCTGGGTGCAGAACGCAGAGAGAAGGAATCTGGAGTACTTTCTGACGCTGTTCTTTATCCTGCAGATTTTAAGCCGGACGATCAGGGCGGCAGTTCCTTCTGTTTATCTGGAATATGTGCTGAATACGCTGCAGGTGGATCTGGTGTGCGGATATGTGGGGTATTTTGTGCTGGGATATTATGTTTCGTGTGTGGGGATTCCTTCGAAATACCATAAAATCATCTATTGGAGCGTTTTTCCGGCAGCGATCCTGAACGTGGTGCTGGGAAACGGACTGTCACTCAGGGCCGGGACGCCGCTGGGGGAGATTTACGACAGCTTTGGGCTGTTCACCTTCTGCATTGTGCTGGCCTGCTTCCTGTTTTTTACGGAGGTGGTGAGCAGAGTTCGCTTTTCCGGGAAGGCGGAGACATTCATTACGGAAATATCCCGGGGAACGATGGGGGCGTATGTGATGCACGTGGGGCTGATGGAGGTTTTGAAGCCTCATGGGATCCACAGTATGATGCTGCCGAATATTGTGGGTATCCCGATCTATGCCTTTCTATGTTTTGCATTCTGTCTGGCGGTGGCATCCATTCTCAGAAGGGTGCCGTTTGTGGGGAAATATATCTGCTAAAAGCGGAATTATAAAATTTTATTGACAGGATGAACCGGGGATGTGTATAATCACGTTATCCCAGCGCATCCTAAGAAAAAAACATGCAGGCTGCGTGTTGAGATTGCGGATATGGAAATGCAATGATGGAGACTCTTACCGGAGGAAACGACAGGAAGACGGCGTCACCGACTGAAAGCGCTGTCCGCGGGGAACGGTAAAGGGAACGCTCCGGAGCAGGCTGTTCGAACAGGATACAGGTCAAAGCCAGGGCATCTCAGCCTGGCCTGAGGAATGCAAGGGCAGCACGTTGGCACGCGTTAAGTGCAGGAGGCGGGCTGCCGAAGAAGGCGGTCAATGCGGGTGGTACCGCGGGTAAGACATGCTTATTCGTCCCGGAATGCAGAGAAACTACTGCATTCCGGGATTTTTTTATGCGCAGGCCCGCATATGGAAGTTTGGATGTGCCGCTTACGGCACTTCAGGAAGGGAGGAGCTGTTATGGAAAGGAAGAACTGTTACAGGGACATTACGGTAAAGGAGATCGGAGAGGAGCACATCGGGCAGACTCTGCGGGTGGCCGGCTGGGTGGAGAATATCAGGGATCACGGAGGAGTCTCGTTTGTTGACCTGCGGGATATGTACGGCGTGCTGCAGGTGGTCATTCGAAAGACAGAACTGCTGAAGGGACTTGTAAAGGAAACCTGTATTACAGTCAGAGGTCCTGTGGAAAAGCGGGATGAGGAGACCTGGAATCCCAGGATTCCCACCGGCACCATAGAGCTGGAAGCACAGGAAATTACGGTGCTGGGAAAGGTATATCGGCAGCTGCCCTTTGAAATTATGACCTCTAAGGAGACAAGGGAGGATGTGCGGCTGAAATATCGTTATCTGGATTTGAGGAACGCCAAGGTAAGGGATAACATTCTGTTTCGCTCTCAGGTTATCGCATTCCTGCGTCAGAAAATGACGGAAATGGGCTTTGTGGAAATTCAGACTCCCATTCTCTGCGCTTCTTCCCCGGAGGGAGCCAGGGACTATATTGTACCTTCCAGGAAATACAAGGGAAAATTTTATGCCCTGCCTCAGGCGCCCCAGCAGTATAAGCAGCTGCTGATGACCTCAGGTATTGACAAGTATTTCCAGATTGCTCCCTGCTTTCGCGACGAGGACGCAAGGGCGGATCGTTCCCCCGGGGAGTTTTACCAGTTGGATTTCGAAATGAGCTTTGCAACGCAGGAGGATGTATTTCAGGTGGGTGAGAAGGTTCTTTCCGCTGCCTTTGAAAGGTTTGCTCCCGAAGGGGCGGCAGTGACGGCGGCGCCCTATCCTGTGATCAGTTATAAGCAGGCCATGCTGGAATTTGGCTGTGACAAGCCGGATTTGCGTAATCCCCTGCGGATCATGGATCTGACGGACTTTTTTCAGAAATGCTCCTTTAAACCCTTTTTAAACAGAACAGTGCGCGCCATTAAAGTCCATGCAGAAATGAGCAAGGGCTTCCATGAAAAGCTGCTTTCTTTCGCCACGGGCCTGGGGATGGGCGGATTGGGATACCTGGAGGTGGCGGAGGACCTTTCCTATAAAGGGCCAATTGACAAATTTATTCCCGACGAGTTAAAGGGGGAGCTTCGCAGCCTTGGGGATCTGAAGGAGGGAGACACCATATTTTTCATCGCGGATAAAGAAGAGAGGGCCTGCTATTATGCCGGGAAGATTCGCAACGAGCTGGGAGAGAAACTGGGACTGACGGAGACAAACGCTTTCCGTTTCTGTTATGTCAACGACTTTCCCATGTATGAGACTGACCCGGAGACCAAGCAGCCTGTGTTTACTCACAATCCGTTTTCCATGCCGCAGGGTGGCCTGGAAGCCCTGGAGACGGAGAATCCCCTGGACATTCTTGCTTATCAGTACGACATTGTCTGCAACGGGATCGAGCTTTCCTCCGGGGCGGTGCGCAATCATGATATACGCATTATGGAAAAGGCATTTGCCATTGCCGGTTACACAAAAGAGATGCTGGAATCGAAGTTCGGAGCGCTATATCAGGCGTTTCAGTTCGGTGCGCCGCCCCATGCCGGGATGGCTCCCGGGGTGGAGCGTATGCTGATGCTGCTTCGGGGAGAAGAGAATATCCGTGAGGTAACTGCCTTTCCCATGAGCGGGTCGGCCCAGGATCTTATGTGCAGTGCGCCGGGCGGCGTGACGGAGCAGCAGCTCAGGGAAGTGCATATCAAAGTGCGGGAGTAGGAATTCACTTCACACTTATTCCCTTGTCAGAAGCAAAAGAATTATGATAGAATGATCAAGGTATACTAGTTACAAAGGAGAACCGGGGAAATGATATTTAATTCCGTAGATTTTTTGATTTTCTTTCCTGTAGTGACATTGATTTATTTTATCATACCGAGAAAGGCGCGTTATGTCTGGCTGCTGATTGCCAGTTATTTCTTTTATATGTGCTGGAATGCAAAATACGCGCTTTTGCTGCTGACCTCCACGGTGGTCACATGGCTCTGCGCCAGGTTGGTTCACGCCGCAAAGAAGCCTGTCATGAGGAAACTGATTCTGGCGGTATGCCTGTGTGTGAACTTGGGGATTCTCTTTTTCTTTAAATATTTTGATTTCTTTCTGGCGAACTGTAACCGCATTTTATCGGCGCTGCATATGGAGATACCGGAAAAGGGCTTTGATGTGCTGCTGCCGGTGGGGATTTCTTTTTATACATTTCAGGCGCTGGGCTATACTATTGATGTTTACCGGGGGAAGGTGGCGCCGGAAAAAAATATTCTGCGCTATGCGCTGTTCGTGTCCTTTTTCCCTCAGCTGGTGGCCGGGCCTATCGAGCGCTCGGGAAGCCTGCTGGGGCAGCTGCGGGATCTGGAGAGGAAAAAGCTGTGGAATTATGAAAATGTTACCGGCGGGCTCACCCTGATGGTATGGGGGCTCTTCATCAAGATGGTGATAGCGGACCGGGTGGCAATACTGGTAAATCATATTTTTGAAAGCTATTATCTCTACGGAACGGTAGTGCTGGCTGCCGGGGCGATCGGCTTTGCCATACAGATCTATTGCGACTTTATGGGATATTCCACCATAGCTGTGGGTGCCGCCCGGGTGATGGGATTTCGATTGATGGAAAATTTTGAAACACCTTATTTTTCCAGATCTGTCAGTGAATTCTGGAAGCGGTGGCACATCTCCTTAAGCACCTGGTTTCGGGATTATGTTTATATCCCCCTGGGGGGCAACCGCCGCTCCCGGCTGAGGAAATATCTTAACGTGATGGTAACCATGGGGGTGAGCGGCTTGTGGCACGGGGCAAGCTGGACCTATGTGATATGGGGACTGCTGCACGGCCTGTACCAGGTGATCGGCGATATGACCGGGGGGCTGCGGATAAAGCTGTATGATGCGCTGCATACGAAGAAGGAGAGCTTCAGCTTCCGTCTGGCGCAGACAGTATCCACCTTTCTTCTGGCAGATATAGCCTGGATCTTTTTCCGGGCACCCTCCGTTTCCCATGCCCTGCGCTACTGCAGGCGGCTGGTGACGAAATGGGATCCCTGGGATCTGTTCAACGGGGAGATCTATACGTTAGGTCTGGACAGAAGGGAGTTTCATATTTTGGGCGTGTCTCTGGTGATCCTTTTTCTGGTAGATCTGCTCCGCTACAGGAAGAAGCAGGAGATAACCGCATTTTTACAGGAGCAATGCGTCTGGTTCAGATGGGGAGCTATCATTGCAATGATTACAGCCACTTTGGTTTTCGGCATTTATGGTGTGGAATTTGAGTCGTCACAGTTTATTTACTTTCAATTTTAGGGGATGTACACATGAAGATGGGGGCAAAAAAGAAAATAATTATAAAACGGTGCGCAGGGGCGGTGGTGTTTTGCCTGATTCTGACCCTGGTGCTGGAGCGGGTATATCAGGTGCTGTCCTGGAAAGACGGGGCAGGGGGGTATATGACACCCGTGGAGACTTTTTACGGTTTGGAGGAGGACGTGGTGGATGTGATTTTCCTGGGAAGCAGTCACTGCTATTGCTCCATCATAAATTCCAGACTGTGGGATGATTATGGGATTGCCGGTTACAGTCTTTCCATTTCCGGGCAGGATATAGCGGCGTCCTATTATTGGCTGAAGGAGGCGCTGAAAACGCAGAAGCCCAAGGTGGTCTGTCTGGAGATGTACGGGGCCACCTATAACGGATATGCGGTGGAGGGAAACCTGTACAGGAATTTGCTGCCTCACCGTCTGAATGTCGATTATCTGCGGATGGTAAGAGACATGACGGATGAAGCTTCCGGAAGCCTGCAAGCGGAAAATCATATTGTGGGTGAAGATGACAGGGGCAGCTTCCTGACAAAATGGCCCATCATACACACCCGGTACAGAGAGCTGCAGAGACAGGATTTTACTGGGCCGGATATACTGTATATCGGTTTCAGCGCATTGATCGACGGAAGGCGCAGCAATCCGATTACCTGGGGAAGTGACGGGGAGGAGCTGTATGAGGGCGACGAGACTCTGGAGATGGAGGAAGAGGAATGGCTTCGAAGGATCATTGAGCTGACGAGGGAGAACGACATCGAGCTCTGTCTGTTTCTGGCACCCATGTCCGTATCGAAGAAGGACCAGATGCGCATGAACTATGTAGACGAGCTTGCGAAGGCGGAAGGCATACCTTTTCTGAACTTTATAGAGCTGCGGGAGAAGGTGAAAATCAGCCCGGAGGATGATTTTCTGGATGTGGGGCATGTTAATTACAAGGGCGGCATAAAGGTGACGGATGCTATGGGAAGGTTTCTTTCACAAAATTATGCTCTGGAGGATCACCGGGGGGATCAGCGGTACGAGCTGTGGGATCGGGATTCGAAAATCCGGGAACATGAATTTAACGCATATATGCTGCAGGAGAGCACGGATCCTCAGTATATTCTGGATTGCGCCGCATACGCCTCAGACTATACGATCATTATAGCGACGGAGGGGGATTATTTCAGGGAGACGGATTATCTTTGGGAACGGCTGGAACCCCTGGGGATCGGAGAGGAGTTTGAGGAAAGGGGAGGAATCTGGATCATTGAGGACGGCCGGGTCACATGGAGGACTGCAGCCGATACAGGCGAATGGTTTATGGAACCGGACGGGGTCAATATCGCACTGCTCAGGGCTAACGGTACAGACAAAATCTTTGTGGAGCAGCAGGATTGCACCAGGGTTTTAAACGGTATCAGCATTGTATTTTACGACAAGCTTCTGCATAATGTCGTTTATGCGGGAGGGCTTACGGCAGGGGACGGTTATAGCTGCGTAAAATGCGTAAAATAATAAGAAGGGAAAGGTATGGGAATTGCCATGGCAGATAACATTACAAACGAAACCATTGACTATGTCAGCATTCTCGCAAAGCTGGAACTGACCGGAGAGGAGCGGGAAGGAGCCAGACGGGATATGTGCAGGATGCTGGAGTATATCGACAAGATGAGCGAGCTGGACACGGAGGGAGTGGAACCGATGTCCCATGTTTTCCCTCTGCAGAATGTGTTTCGGGAGGATGAAGTCACAGGCGGGGACGGCAGCGGAGATACCTTGAAAAATGCTCCCGGAGAGCGGGAAAATATGTTTCTTGTACCAAGGACTTTTGATTAATGTTCTGGACTTTTGCGTAAAGCCCTGGGCTTTGGAATAGGGAGAATCATATGGAAAAATCAGAAATTTTGAGCTTGAGCGCAGTGGGGCTCGGCGCTGCTGTCAGGTCAGGAAAGACCACCGCGGTGGAGGCTACGGAGGCGGTGCTGGAACAGATCGAAGAGTATGACGGGGAGTATCGCTGCTATGTGACGGTGGATCCGGAGGGTGCCTTGCGAAAAGCAGCCCTGGTTCAGAAAAGGATCGAGGCGGGGGAGCTGACAGGCCCGTTGGCCGGGGTTCCCGTTGCCCTCAAGGATAACCTTTGTACTGCAGGGATGCGCACCACCTGCAGCTCCAAAATGCTGGAGAATTATGTACCGGCTTTCTCGGCGGAGGCTGTAAGGAATCTGGAGAGAGCAGGGGCGGTAATCATCGGCAAGACCAATATGGATGAATTTGCCATGGGTTCCACGACAGAAACCTCCTATTTCGGTGTTACGAAAAACCCGAGGAATCCGCAACATGTGCCGGGGGGTTCCTCCGGCGGCTCCGCGGCGGCGGTGGCAGCCAGGGAATGCTTCTTTGCGCTGGGGTCCGACACAGGAGGCTCCATTCGTCAGCCTGCGTCCTATTGCGGGGTGGTGGGCATGAAGCCCACATATGGTACGGTATCACGCTATGGCCTGGTAACCTATGGTTCCTCTCTGGATCAGATCGGCCCCCTGACGGGAAATGTGGAGGACTGTGCTGTGGTGATGGAGCAGATTGCTTCTTATGACAGAAAGGATTCCACTTCCCTTCGGCGGGAGGACACGGATTTCAGCCGGGCACTGGTGGAGGATGTGAAAGGGATGAAGATCGGTATCCCGCAGGATTATTTCCGGGAAGGCCTGGATCCCCAGGTCAGGGCGGCTGTACTGAAGGCCGCCGCCGTCCTTCGGGAAAAGGGAGCCGTCACGGAAGAATTTGACCTGAGCCTGGTGGAATATGCAATTCCTGCCTATTATACCATTGCTTCGGCTGAGGCAAGCTCCAATCTGGAACGCTTTGACGGTATTAAGTACGGCTTTCGTGCCGGAGGGGAGGAGGGACTTCATCAGATGTACAAAAAGACCCGCTCCCTGGGGTTCGGCCCGGAGGTAAAGCGCCGCATTATGCTGGGCAGCTTTGTTTTGAGCTCAGGGTATTATGACGCCTATTATCTGAAGGCCCTCCGGGTCAAGGCCATGATCAAAGAGGCCTTTGACAGGGCCTTTGCAAAATATGACTGTATTCTGGGGCCTGTGGCGCCTACCACGGCGCCGAAGCTGGATGCCAGCCTCTCCGACCCGATGAAAATGTATTTGGGAGATATTTATACGATTTCCGTGAATCTGGCGGGACTGCCGGCAATCAGTCTTCCCTGCGGAACGGACAGCAGGGGGCTGCCCATCGGGCTGCATCTGATCGGCGACAGCTATCAGGAGAAAAAGCTGCTTCGGATCGCGTATACCTACGAACGTACAGGGGGGGTAGTGTGAGAGGAATTTCTAACGCTCGCAGTGAAGCTGCGACATGGAGGTAGAGTATGAAGCAATATGAAACGGTCATCGGTCTGGAGGTTCACGTGGAGCTTGCCACGAAGACGAAAATATTCTGCGGCTGTTCCACCGCATTTGGCGGCAGGCCAAACTCCCATACCTGTCCGGTGTGTACAGGTATGCCGGGTTCCCTTCCCGTGCTGAACAGGAAAGTGCTGGAGTATGCCGTGGCGGTGGGAATGGCAACTAATTGTGAGATTACCCGTTACTGCAAATTTGACCGCAAGAACTATTTTTATCCGGACAATCCGCAGAATTATCAGATTTCCCAACTTTATCTGCCCATCTGCCGAAACGGGTATGTGGAGATCGAGTCGGAGGGCGGCAGCAGGAGGATTGGCATTCATGAGATTCATATGGAGGAGGATGCGGGAAAGCTGATTCATGATGAGTGGGAGGACTGCACTCTGGTGGACTACAACCGTTCGGGCGTACCTTTGATCGAGATTGTTTCCGAACCCGATATGCGGGGCGCTGAGGATGTTATCGCCTATCTGGAAAAGCTTCGCCTGATTATCCGGTATCTTGGGGCCAGCGACTGTAAGCTCCAGGAGGGGTCCATGCGGGCAGATGTGAATTTGTCTGTCCGGGAGGCGGGAACGGACACGCTGGGCACCCGCACGGAAATGAAAAATTTAAGCTCCTTTCGCTCCATTACCAGAGCCATTCAAGGGGAGAGAGACCGGCAGATCAATTTGCTGGAGAAGGGCGGCACGGTGATTCAGGAGACCCGTCGATGGGATGAGGCAGGGGACACCTCCTATGCCATGCGTTCCAAGGAGGACGCTCAGGATTACCGCTATTTCCCCGACCCCGACCTGGTGCCTATCAGCATCAGTGATGACTTCCTGGAGGAAATCAGAAGCAGACAGCCGGAACTGCGCACCGAGAAGATGAAGCGGTACAGAGAGGAGTATGACATTCCCGACTATGATATAGAGATTATCACCGAGTCCAGGCATATGGCGGAGATTTTCGAGGCGGCAGTGGCATTGGGGGCTCAGCCCAAGAAGGTGTCCAACTGGCTGATGGGTGAAACCTTAAGACTGTTGAAGGAAACGGGGGAAGATCCGGAGGATATTTGCTTTTCGCCGGAGAATCTGGCGAAGCTCATTGACCTGACGGAGCGGAAGGTAATTAATTCCACCGTAGCCAAGGAAGTATTCGAGAGGATGTTCCGGGAGAATGTGGATCCTGAGACGTTTGTGGAGGAGATGGGGTTGAAGATGGTCAGTGACCAGGGCGCGCTGCGCAGCATCGCCCAGGAGGTGATTGCATCCAATCCCCAGTCTGTGGCGGACTATCAAAACGGCAAGGAGAAAGCGATCGGCTTTCTGGTGGGGCAGACAATGAAAGCCATGAAGGGAAAGGCCGATCCTGCCGGAGTCAATCAACTCCTGAAGGAGCTTCTGCGGGCGACATCAGAAAGTCAATAAATCGAACGGACGTTTCTGGATGCTTGGTGTTGACCAGAATGCAGGCTGCCGGGGATTCCTCCCGGAAGGTGTAATCCTGCAGCAGGGGGGAGCCGGACTCCAGAAAAACGCCCACGGGGACAGGATCCCGCATATCTCCGGGGCGGCGGGGATCGCCGTAAACGGGGGTATAGTCCTGGTTAAAGTCGTTCCTGGCGGCTTCAACCTCGTCCAAAACGGCCCTGTCTATATAAAAGAAGGAATCTCCGTACCGTTCCAGCTGCTCCGGCGAGAGCAGGTCACGCAGGTCATGGAAATCTCCCAGATAAGCGTATCTCATGAGACAGTCGGTGTCCGATACCATGACGTCCAGGTCGGCGGCGGTTATATGGACCATGATCTGCTGCAGGGCCTGATAATCGCTTCCGGCGTCAATGCCGATCTGGGCGGAGGTGTCGTAAAACACTTTGTATTCTTTCGTATCAATGCCGGCATAGGCGGCGAAAGCCTCAGCGTCGTCGGCATCCTCCGGAAAGTTAAGGGAGACGGCGTTGACCAGCATGGCATAAAACGCGGTATCCTTGTAAGTAACGATATTGCGTATGATGGAACCGATGATGATAACGGCGATGATGCCCCCCACTACATACCATTTATAGTAGTCAAAAAAGTAAGTCAGTTTTTGTTTGGGCGTGCCGTTTTTCACGGCAGACCGCTCTTCCTTAAATTCATCCATTACGGGCATGGTGTTTTCCGCCTTTCCCTGTGTTTTCTGCTGTACAGCGCGTATCATTATGATACGAGGGTTTGGAAGGCTTGTCAAGGAAACGAATCTAAGAAGAATCTAAAAAAATGATAAAAACCTCCCCGTTTCGGAAAGTTTACTTGCAACTTGGGACAAGTTGAGCTATCATTAGATATAATATTCAATTCCGAACGAAGGGGAACGGAGGATAAAATGAGTGATGCCTATATTGAGTGTCTGGTAAAGGCGAAGCCTTCCATGCTGGGAAAGTTTTTTAAATATTTACTTTATTTTCTGGCGGCCGCGCTGGTAATCCTGATGCTTCTGACAATGAATGTGCTTCTGTTCATTCTTGCGATAGCGGTAGGTGTGGGTGCTTATTTCGTGGGGCTGTACACGGATCTGGAATACGAGTACCTGTATCTGGACAAGGAACTTACCATTGACAAGGTAATGGGAAAGTCCAAGCGGAAGAGAGTGGCCGTATATCAGCTTGAGAGGATGGAGGTATTCGCGCCTGTCAAAAGCTACCATCTGGATAATTTCAGAAATCGTCAGACCAAGGATAAGGATTACAGCATCGGGTATGAGGAGCAGCCCGACCTGCGCTATGCCATGTATTATGAGGGGGGAGAGAAGCTGATTTTAAGCCCCAGCCCTGAGATGGTCAAGATTATGAAGAATGCTGCACCAAGAAAGGTGTTCAGTGATTAAAATTGGGAAAATAACCCCGGCATTATCTATGTCCGGGGTTATGAGTTATACATACATATCTAAAACAAAAAGAGGATGAGGAGGATCAAAAATGGGACAGATTATCGGAGAAGGCATTACCTTTGACGACGTGCTGCTTGTGCCGGCCTATTCACAGGTAGTACCCAATCAGGTGGATATTTCTACCTGGCTGACAAAGAAGGTCAGGTTGAATATCCCCATGATGAGTGCGGGTATGGATACTGTGACGGAACATCGCATGGCCATTGCCATGGCAAGACAGGGCGGCATCGGTATTATTCACAAGAATATGTCTATCGAGGCGCAGGCCGAGGAGGTAGACAAAGTCAAACGGTCTGAAAACGGTGTGATTACGGATCCTTTCTCCCTGACTCCCGAGCATACGCTGGGTGATGCGGATGCACTGATGGCGAAGTTCAGAATTTCCGGCGTTCCAGTCACAGAGGGGCGAAAGCTGGTGGGGATCATCACCAACCGGGATCTGAAGTTCGAGACGGATTTTACCAAGAAGATCAAAGAGTCCATGACCAGCGAGGGGCTGATCACCGCCCAGGAAGGCATTACCCTGGAGGAGGCAAAAAAGATCCTGGCAGCGGCCAGAAAGGAAAAGCTGCCAATTGTAGACAAGGATTTTAATCTGAAAGGACTTATCACCATTAAGGATATTGAGAAGACCATTAAATATCCTCTGGCAGCGAAGGATGAGCAGGGAAGACTGCTCTGCGGCGCGGGCGTAGGTATTACGGCCAACGTGCTGGACCGGGTGTCAGCCCTGGTGGATGCCAAGGTGGATGTGGTGGTACTGGACAGCGCCCACGGTCATTCTCAGAATGTACTGAATTGTTTAAAGATGATTAAGGAGAAGTATCCGCAGCTGCAGGTGATTGCCGGCAATGTGGCTACAGGCGAGGGCACGAAGGCCCTGATCGAAGCCGGCGCGGATGCCGTAAAGGTAGGCATCGGACCGGGCTCCATCTGCACTACCCGCGTGGTGGCCGGAATCGGGGTGCCTCAGATAACTGCCATTATGGACAGCTACAGCGTGGCAAGGGAATACGGCGTGCCCATTATTGCCGACGGAGGCATCAAATATTCGGGGGATATTACCAAGGCTCTGGCGGCAGGGGGCAACGTCTGCATGATGGGAAGCATGTTTGCAGGCTGTGAGGAGAGTCCTGGGGATTATGAGCTGTTCCAGGGAAGAAAATACAAGGTATACCGGGGAATGGGTTCTATCGCCGCCATGGAGAACGGCAGTAAGGACCGCTATTTCCAGGAGAACGCTAAGAAGCTGGTTCCCGAGGGTGTGGAAGGCCGGGTGGCCTACAAGGGAGAGGTGGAAGACACCGTGTACCAGCTGCTGGGAGGTCTGCGCTCAGGCATGGGCTACTGTGGAGCACACAATATTGAGGAGCTGAAGGAAAACGGCAGATTTGTTAAAATATCCGCCGCATCCTTAAAGGAAAGTCATCCTCATGACATCCACATTACGAAGGAAGCGCCTAATTACAGCGTTGACGAATAAAAAGCGCCAAAGCATGGAGGTAAATTGTGCAGACTAATGTGTCCGATGTATCCAATGGCCCAGGCGGATCCAATTTATCCACTGGATACATAGAATTAATAGACCCGCAGGAGCTGTGGCGTCTGCAGGAAAGTTTCTGCCGGGTGGCAGGCGTGTGTGTATACTGTCTGGATGGTCTGGGGCGGCAGATCGGTGATTGCTCGGGACGGCCGGAGCAGGTAGAGAAAGCCGAGGCCTGCCTGGCATCCGGGCAGGTAAAGGCGGTGATCGAGCGGGTGGAAGACGGCTCACTGGAGGATCTTGCTGTCGAAGAGCTTCACGGAACCGGGGGCCGGGTGGCAGCCGTAGCGGTGAGAGTGGAAGGCAGGACGACCCTGTGCTGGGTGGTTTTCGACTTTGCGGAGAGTGGAACGGACGAGGAAAAATTCCATTCCATTCTTGACTTGCTGCGGGATGCAGGCATTGCGTTTTTAAAAAACAGAATATCCTGCTTCAGCGCGGAAATGGAAATCCGCAAGAGCCGGTCTTCAGAGCAGGAAATGAGCAGGACGCTTCATGCCATAGAGGCGACTACGGAGATCGTGCAGCTGCTGGACAGCGACGACAGAATGGAAGCGGTTATGGAGAAGTGGCTGAGTATCCTTGGGCGGCAGCTTAAGATAGATACTGCACAGATTTATCAGCTCAAGAGTGACGGGAACACTATGGACGTGCTTTGCGAGTGGAACGAGCAGGGAAACGCTTCTTATTATGACAAAACGCGGGAGCTGAAGGTGCCGGATATTTTAAAGACGGAAAAGCCTCTTGTCATATCGTCTGAGGGCGCAGACGATGCACTTCGCAAAAAGGCGCAAGCCCTGGGGCTGCAGGCTGTCATGATTTTCCCGATCCTATGCCAGGACAATGCGGGAAGCATGATGCTGTCCCTGAATCACCGGAAGCACAGGGTTAACTGGAGTATGTCGGAAATTAAATTTACGGCTGATTCGGTGAAAGTGCTGCAGAGCATATTGACAAGGCGGATCCAGAAGAATTCCCTGGCGGGCTCTTACGCGGTACTGGAAGCGGTTCTGGATAATGTGAGCTGTGCCATTTACGTCACCCGGAAGAAAACGGGAGAACGGCTATTTGCCAATCGCAGGCTGCAGAGTACCTTTGCAAAGGAACTGAAGGAGGACACCTTCGCGGATCTTCTGGAGCAGGGAATCACCACCGGAAACGAGAGCGGGCTTTATGAAATATACCACATAGAGAAGGACCGCTGGTATGATCTGATGTTTAAAGAGATTTCCTGGGTGGACGAGACGTCGGCAGTGCTCTATTCCCTGTATGATATTACGGATAAGAAACGGTATCAGAGAAAGATCGAACAGCAGGCCTACACGGATTTCCTGACGGGGCTGTACAACCGGATGTGCTGTGAGCGTGATCTGGCCAGGCAGATCGACCTGGCAAAAAAGAAAAATCTTACGGGAGCACTTCTCTATCTTGATCTGGATGATTTCAAGCATATTAACGACGGCCTTGGGCATCGGTACGGAGATGTGCTCCTGAAAGCAATCTCCCATTCCCTGCAGAGGGTTGCAGGGATTGAGCATACCTGCTACCGGGTTGGAGGAGATGAGTTTATTGTGATCATTTCTCCGGAGCAGTACCCGGAATTTGACAGGATTCTGGGAGACATCAGGGAGATCTTTGCAAAACCCTGGTTTTTAAAGGATGCGGATTACTACTGCACCATGAGCATGGGTATCGTCACCTTCCCGGATCTGGGGGATACCGTGGCTGATCTGACGAAAAAGGCGGACATAGCCATGTATGAGGCAAAAAGGAGCGGCAAAAACCGGGTGGCGAAATACAGCAGCGGAATTAATTCCGCGTCGGGACGGCGCCTGGATATGGAGAAGAATATGCGTGACGCAGCCGTGGACGGCTGCAACGAGTTTGAAGTATATTTTCAGCCTATAATAGATGTGCAGGATGGGGAAAAATGTGCGGGGGCGGAGGCCTTGCTTCGCTGGAACAGCTCCAAGCTGGGATTCATTACTCCGGCGGAATTCATACCTCTGGCGGAATATCTGGGATTAATCAATCCCATCGGCAATTTTGTATTGAGAGAGGCTTGTATCTGCTGTCACAGATGGAACAAGGCTGGCTATGATTACAAGGTAAACGTAAACCTGTCTGTGGTGCAGCTGCTGCAGTCAGACGTGGTGGAGGTGGTGGAACGGATTATAGAGGAAACGGAGATCGAGCCGAGGAATCTGACCCTGGAGGTTACGGAGAGTCTGGCCATCAATGATATGGAGCGCATGCAGGAAATCCTCAACCGGATCCGGTCACTGGGGGTCAAGATTGCTCTGGACGATTTCGGTACCGGGTATTCCTCTCTGAATCATATCCGGGAGATCCCTTTCAACATGATTAAGGTAGATCAGAGCTTTGTGAAGGAAGTAGCGGAGGATGCCTATTCTCAGTCCTTTGTCAAGATGGTGGCCGAGCTGGCGGAGACGCTGGGTGCCAATATCTGTGTGGAAGGCATTGAGAGGGAGTCCCAGTACAGGATCGTAAAAAGGATGAAAGTTAAGTATATTCAGGGATATTTCTTTGACCGTCCCATGAAGCAGGAAGATTTTGAAGCCAAGTACTGTCAGAAGCTTTACACGGCCGAACAGGCACAGCAGAATGAAAAGATTGAGGAGGAGTAGCATGCTGCAATTGGATCAGGAACTGAAAAATAATCATTATCCCGGAAGGGGGATCGTCATCGGGCGTTCCGGGGACGGGAAACATGCGGTTACTGCGTATTTTATCATGGGCAGAAGTTCCAACAGCCGCAACCGCGTGTTCGTGACGGAGGGGGAGGGAATTCGTACTCAGGCCTTTGATCCCTCGAAATTAGAGGATCCCAGCCTGATTATCTATGCACCGGTGCGGGTGCTTGGATGTGATACCATCGTCACCAACGGAGATCAGACCGATACCGTATTCGAGGGCCTGAAAAAAGGGCTTACCTTTGAGCAGTCCTTGAGAAGCAGGGAGTTTGAGCCGGACGGTCCTAATTATACGCCCAGAATCTCCGGTCTGATGCGGGTAGAAAACGGCAGCTTTCACTTTGCCATGTCAATATTGAAGAGTGCGGAGGGAAATCCCGCCTCCTGCATCCGCAATACCTTTACCTATGAGAATCCGCAAGCAGGGCAGGGACGCTTTATTCACACTTATATGCACGATGGCGAGCCCCTGCCCAGCTTTGGCGGGGAACCAAAGCCGGTGGAGCTTTCCGGCGATATTGACGGCTTTACGGATATGGTCTGGGAAAGTCTGAACGAGGACAATAAGGTGTCCTTGTTTGTGAGGTACATTGAGATTGCCACAGGAAAGTATGAGACGCGAATCAGGAACAAAAATAATTAAGGAGAAACCCATATGAACGAAATTGAATTGAAATACGGCTGTAACCCCAACCAGAAGCCTTCCAGAATCTATATGGAGGACGGTAGCAGTCTTCCGGTCACCGTATTGGGCGGCAAGCCTGGCTATATTAATTTCCTGGATGCTTTTAACGGCTGGCAGCTGGTGAAGGAGCTGAAAAATGCCACAGGCCTTCCTGCGGCTGCCTCTTTTAAGCATGTGTCGCCTGCCGGTGCGGCCGTAGGCCTGCCCCTGGATGAGACTCTGGCGAAAATATACTGGGTTGAGGATTTGGGGGAGCTGTCTCCCCTGGCATGCGCATACGCCAGAGCCAGAGGCGCAGACAGGATGTCTTCCTTTGGCGATTTCATTGCTCTGTCGGATATTTGTGACGAGGATACTGCCAGGCTGATCAAAAGGGAGGTATCCGACGGCGTAATTGCTCCCGGATATACGGATAAGGCCCTGGAGCTTTTAAAATCAAAGAAAAACGGAAACTATAACATAATCCAAATGGATTCCGGCTATGAGCCGGCGCCGGTGGAGAAGAAGCAGGTCTATGGCATCACCTTTGAGCAGGGCAGGAACGAGCTGGATATTAACGGTGATCTGCTCTCCCATATTGTCACGAAGAATCAGGATATACCAAAGGAAGCGCTGATCGATATGAAGATTGCGCTGATTACGTTAAAATATACTCAGTCGAATTCCGTCTGCTATGTGAAGGGCGGCCAGGCAATCGGCATCGGCGCCGGGCAGCAGTCGCGGATTCATTGTACCAGGCTGGCAGGCCAGAAGGCGGACAACTGGTATCTGCGCCAGTCTCCCCAGGTCATGGGGCTGCAGTTTGCGGACGGGCTGGGCAGAGCGGACAGAGACAATGCCATTGATGTGTATATGGGTGAGGAGTATATGGACGTACTGGCGGACGGTGTGTGGGAGCATACCTTTAAGGTAAAGCCCCCGGTGTTTACCCGGGAGGAGAAAAAAGCATGGCTGGAAGGAATGCAGGATGTGACTCTTGGCTCCGACGCATTCTTCCCCTTCTCCGATAACATTGAAAGAGCTCATAAGAGCGGTGTGAAATATATTGCACAGCCCGGCGGATCCGTGCGGGATGACGCGGTCATTCAGTGCTGTGACAAGTATGGGATGGTGATGGCCTTTACCGGAATCAGGCTTTTTCACCATTAAGAGGCCGGCAACAATTACGGACGTGCGCGGAGATTTCTTCCGACAGCGCAGAAAAGCAGGTATAAGGTATAAATGAGACTATCAGATCTTGAGGTATATGACAAAATAACGATCCAGTGCCATGATAATCCGGATGCGGACACACTTGCATCCGGCTATGGCCTGTATTGTTATTATCAGAGCAGGGGCAAGGAGGTCCGCCTGGTCTACAGCGGCAGAAACAAAATTCAGAAGTCCAATCTGACGCTGATGGTGGAGAAGCTGAGGCTGCCGGTGGAATATGTGGGTGTGGGAGCGGGTGAGACTCTGCATGTGGAGGGACTGCTGCTGACGGTGGACTGTCAGTTCGGCTCCGGCAACGTGACCGGCATATCTTCCGAGAATGTGGCGATCATTGACCACCATCAGCTGGAAAAAACGGCCATTTCCCAGAGCATCATTAATCCAAACCTTGGCAGCTGTGCCACGCTGGTGTGGAAGCTTCTTCGGGAGGAGGGGTATGATGTTAACAGTGACGAGACGCTGGGAACTGCCCTTTATTATGGGCTGTATACGGATACGAACCAATTTTCGGAGTTGTATAATCCTCTGGATATGGATATGCGGGAGGCAGTTAAGGTAGATAAAAGTCTGATCACACTGTTCCGCAATTCCAATCTGTCCCTGAAGGAACTGGAAATCGCCGGGATTGCCATGATCCGCTACAGCTATAATGACGATTATGAATTTGCGGTTATCAAGTCCCAGCCCTGTGATCCCAATATTCTGGGGTTGATCAGCGACTTTTTGCTGCAGGTGGATGCCATCAAATCCTGCGTGGTGTTCAATGAGGTGAATGACGGGTACAAATTTTCCGTCAGGAGCTGCATCAGAGAAGTAAACGCCAGCGAGCTGGCAGCCTTCCTGGCGGAAGGGATCGGTTCCGGAGGCGGGCATTACGAGAAAGCCGGAGGCTTTATCAGCCTTAAGCTTTATGAAGAACATTATCCCACCCTGCACACGGAGGGGTATTTTAACAATCGGATGACCCAGTATTTTGACAGCTTTGAGCTTATTTACGCCGAGAATTACCAAGTGGATTTTGACGGTATGAAAAAGTATGTGAAGCGCAGGATCCCTGTGGCCTGTGTCAAGGCAGATGAAGTGCTGCCTGTGGGCACCCCTATTACCATACGTACCCTGGAAGGGGATATTGACCTGACGGTGGAAGAGGATCTGTATATCATGATTGGCATTAAGGGGGAGGTCTACCCCAACCGCAGGGAGAAATTTGAAAAGTCTTACAGGATGCTGGATGAAACTCACAGCCGAAGTGAGTTTATTCATGATGCAGAGTATGTTCCCGTGATTAAGAACCGTATAAGCGGGCAGGATATGCTGCTGACGGATTATGCCCGGGGATGTGTCCCTACAGGAGAAGTACATATATTTGCACGGCCTCTGGAAAGGGGCGTGAAGGTATTCACGGCATGGGACAGGCACAAGTATATGTTGGGCAGGCCGGGGGACTATCTTGCGGTCCGCAGCAATGACCCCCATGATATTTACGTGGTGGAAAAGGATATTTTCGCAAGGAGCTACGATGAAATATAAGTATGATGCCTTTATTAGTTATCGGCATGCGGAGCGGGACAGACTGGCAGCAGAAAATCTCCATCGTCAGATGGAGGCTTTCCGCCTGCCGGGAAAGCTGTCGGGCAAGGCGGCAGGACGCACAAGGATCGAGCGTGTATTTCGCGACAGGGACGAGCTTCCTTTGACCAACAATCTGGAGGACCCGATTATGGAAGCGCTGGCCCAGTCAGAATACCTGATTGTTATCTGTTCTCCCAGACTGCGGGAGTCTCTCTGGTGCCGCAAGGAGATCGAGACTTTTATCCGGATGCACGGAAGGGAGAAGGTGCTGGCCGTATTGATCGAAGGGGAGCCGTCGGAATCCTTCCCGGAGGAGCTGCTATACAAGGAAGAGACTGTTATCGCGGAGGACGGCACCGTAAGCACGGTCCGCAAATCGATGGAACCCCTGGCGGCGGATATTCGGGGCAAAAGCAGGCGGGAGATGCTGAAGGCACTGAAAACGGAAAAGCTCAGGCTGCTGGCGCCTATGTTTTCCCTGGATTACGATGACCTTAAGCAGAGGCACAGAGAGCGGAGGATGAAGCGGATTCTGGGGGGGTCTCTGGCGGCAGCCGCCTTATTTTTATGCATTGGCACCTTCAGCACCGCCATGGCGCTTCGGATCCAAAGCCAGAACAGGCAGCTCAAGGAACAGAAGGACAGGCTGCAGACCCAGAAGGATCAGCTGGAAGAACAGGCGTCGCTTTTGAAAGAACAGGCCGATGAGATCCTGCGGCAGAATGAGTCATTGCTTAGGGGGCAGGCTTTGAATCTGGCGGAGGATTCCCTGCGCCTTCTGGAGGCAGGGGACCGGACGGGAGCCATTCGGGCGGCGGTTCAGTCTCTGACGGAATACGACGGAATACAGATGCCATATACATGCCGGGGAGAGTATGCCCTGACGGAAAGTCTGCACATTTATGACAGTGGGGCGTATATTAAGCCCAGGCATCAGATGGAGGCAGAGGGAGTCATTTGGAGCATGCGGCTGTCGCCTGACAGGGAGAAGCTGCTTACCTGTGATGCTACCCGCACGCTGACTGTGTGGGATATTGCTGCAGGCAGCAGGATTTGCGAAAGGAGGGACTGTGGTCCTTATCTTTCGGAGGCGGAGGATTACTGTTTTCTGGATAATGACAGGATTGCCTACCTGAATGAGGCAGGCGGCTATACCGTTTATGACTGGAAAAAGGAGAGGGCAGAAAGCTTTCTGGAGGGAAGCTTTCCCAGAGGGCTGGAGACCTCCGGCGGGCTGCTGGCGGTGAAGTACAGCGAGGAAATACAGATGTACCGGGCGGATACCTTTGAATATCTGGGAAACTATGTAAAAGAAGGCTTCTACGGGATTCCGGGAGATGTTTTTATCGACGGGGAAAGGAAGATTGCGGTGTTTCAGGAAACCGCCACAGAGGCGGGAGATCCCGATGACCCCAGAAGGCTGGTGTTCTGGGATATAGAGTCCGGCAGGATCAGTAAGGCGGAAGCAGGGGACTGCCGGGTAGATAACGTTGCCTTTGCAGGAAACACTGCTTATGTGCTGTGCAGTTATTTCGGGGACGACTTTTACAATATGGAAGCAGGCCTTATGGCATACAATATGGACACGGGAGAGGTCCTTTGGGAAAATATGTATGCTGACTGCAGCGGAAGTGCCCTGTTTGTGCCGCCGGCTGCTGAAACCGACAAATTTCTGGCGGCTACCTCTTATGATGTGCGGCTGGTGGGCAAGGAGGACGGGAGGGAGTATGCGCGGTTTTCCATGGGCAGCAATGTCGTTGGAGGAGCAGCTTCTACCGATGGAGGGTTCTATGCCGTATACACCAGAAGCGGGGAATTCCATTCGATTCTGACGGAGAAGCTGGTGGATTATGTGGTGGAGAAACGTTTTCAGAGTCATTCCCAAAACGTAAAAGAATTTCAGGCCTGCAGAGGCGGGTATCTCGTTCTGCCCTACCAGGACAACCGGGTGACCCTGTACACCTATTCGGAGAATCCGGCTTATGAGAAGCTGTCAGAGCCGGTGGAGACAACGCAGGGAGAATGCCTTGAGTACAGCCTGGCGGTAGAATTTGCCAGAGAGAAGGGGCTGGACATGCCCGCGTTGGTGAATTTTATTTTCTACAGCGGGGACGGGACGCTCCTCTATGTCTGTTACAATAACGAGCGGCTGAGAATATATGACGCCGAAAGCTTTGATCTGAAGACGGAGCTGGCATTGTCATCCTCCTATGTCAGGAATGAACTTGGAGTAGATGCGCGGGGAAACCGCTTTGTGGGCGGGGGCGGATATGGCTATATGCTGAGTCCCGGGTTGGAGCTTCTGGCGGTGGTGGAGGATCTGAAGGCAGTGGATTCCGGACGAAACAGGCTGATTGTGAGGGACATCGACGGAGATCAATATGAAATTCCCATTTATACTGTGGAAGAACTACTTGATAATGCCCGCGGATATGTGCTATCATGTAACTATTCGGAGTCGGATCAGGCGGACCTCGAATAATCCCGGATAAGGAAAGACAGGAAAGACCATATGAGTGAAACAGAATCCAAAAATTTTATTGAGGCCATTATTGACAAGGATCTGGCGGAAGGCGTCTGTGCATCCGTGCATACCCGGTTTCCTCCGGAGCCCAATGGGTATCTTCATATCGGGCATGCCAAGAGTATTCTTTTGAATTATGGCCTTGCGCAGAAATATAACGGGAAATTCAACATGCGTTTCGATGACACCAATCCTACCAAGGAAGACATTGAGTTTGTGGAATCAATCAAGGCGGATATTCAGTGGCTGGGAGCGGATTGGGAGGAAAGACTGTATTACGCTTCGGATTATTTCGGGCAGATGTATGAGGGGGCATTGAAGCTGATCAGGAAGGGAAAGGCTTATGTGTCGGAGCTGTCCGCAGAGCAGATCAGGGAGTACAGAGGAAGCTTCACGGAGCCGGGAAAAGAGGATCCCGGCAGGGAGCGCTCCATGGAGGAGAATCTGCGATTGTTTCAGGAGATGAAGGAGGGAAAGTATGCCGACGGCGAACTGGTTTTAAGGGCCCGTATCGACATGGCATCTCCCAATATCAATATGCGGGATCCGGTGATCTACCGGGTGGCGCATATGAGACATCATAATACGGGAGACACTTGGTGTATCTACCCCATGTATGATTTTGCGCATCCGATAGAGGACGCCATCGAAGGAATCACCCATTCCATTTGTACCATGGAGTTTGAGGATCACAGGCCTTTGTACGACTGGGTGGTGAGGGAGCTGGAATATCCCCATCCTCCGAAGCAGATTGAGTTTGCAAAGCTGTATTTGAAAAATGTGGTTACAGGGAAGAGATATATTAAGAAACTGGTGCAGACCGGAATTGTGGATGGCTGGGACGATCCCAGGCTGGTGTCCATTGCGGCACTCAGGCGCAGAGGATTTACACCGGAGTCCATCAGAATGTTTGTGGAAATGTGCGGCGTGTCCAAGGCCAATTCCGTTGCGGATTATGCGGCACTGGAATACTGTATCAGGGAGGACTTAAAGGCAAAGGCGCCCCGCTATATGGCGGTTCTGGATCCTGTGAAGCTGATCATTGACAATTACCCTGAGGGACAGACAGAGCTGCTGTCGGCGGTGAACAATCCTGAGAATGAGTCTTTGGGCAGCAGAGAGATACCCTTTGGCAGAGAGCTTTATATCGAAAGGGAGGACTTTATGGAGGACCCGCCGAAAAAGTACTTCCGTATGTTTCCCGGCAATGAGGTTCGCCTGATGAACGCGTATTTTGTCACCTGTACCGGCTGTGTCAGGGATGAGGACGGCAATATTACGGAGATTCACTGCACCTATGACCCGGCTTCCAGAGGAGGCAACAGTCCGGACGGCAGGAAAGTGAAGGGAACCATCCACTGGGTAGCCGCTGAGACGGCAATTTCTGCCAGGGCCCGTCTGTATGAGAATCTGATTGACGAGGAGATTGCCAGCGAGAAGGGATCCATCTATAATGAGGAGGGCGAGCTGTATCTTAATCCTGCTTCACTGACGGTGAGGGACTGTTTCCTGGAGCCTGCGTTTGCCGGAGCCTGCGCCGGTGACAGGTTTCAGTTTGTCAGGCAGGGATTTTTCTGCGTAGACATGAAGGATTCCATACCTTCCGCCCCTGTGTTTAACAGGATCGTGTCGCTGAAAAGTTCGTTTGTACTGCCAAAGAAGGATGAGAATTAAAGGAAGAATCCATTAATAAAATGAAAGGTGAGGAGATTTGTCATGGGTATTTTATCAGGACTTGGTGATTTTGGCCTCGGCGGACTGGAGGGCCTGGATATTTACGGAGAAGAGAAGGAGGAAAAGAAGGCGGCGCCTGCCGCGCCTCCCAAAGTATTGGAAAAGGACTTGATCTATGATAAGAGCTTTTCCTGCCCTGTATGCGGGGAGGAGTTCTCGTCTAAGATCATGAAGACAGGTAAGGCGAAGCTTTTGGGGACGGATTCCGATCTGCGCGCGAGATACGAGGGAATTGATTCTGTAAAGTACGATGTGCTGCTTTGTCCTTCCTGCGGTTATGCGGCCATAAGCAGATATTTTTCCACTATCGGCAGCGCTCAGGCTAAGCTGATCAAAGAGAAGATCAGTAACAGCGTACACATGACCAAGTATGAGGATGAGGTATACGGCTATGAGCAGGCGTTTGAGCGTTACAAGCTGTCCCTCGTCTGTGCCGTGGTAAAGAAGGCCAAAGCCAGTGAGAAGGCGTTTATCTGTTTGAAGAGCGGATGGCTGATGCGGGGCTGGAAAGAGAATCTGCAGGAGAACGGCGGCGATGCGAAGAAGATCGAAGAGCTGCAGAATCAGGAAGAGGAGTACCTGCAGAACGCCTATAAGGGCTTTATAGAAGCCAGGCAGTCAGAAGGTTTTCCTATGTGCGGTATGGATGAAGTGACCATAGATTATCTGGTGGCAGTGCTTGCCACTAATCTCAAAAAGTATGATGTAGCCAGCCGCCTGGTGTCTTCGATTCTGGCGTCAGGCATGGCGAATGCCCGTACCAAGGAAAAGGCCAGGGATTTGAAAGAGCAGATTATTGAGGAAATGAAAAAGGCCGGAAAATAGAGGCCGGACGTTGAACTATGTACGATATGACGATACGTCTGCAGGCAGACGGAAGCTGTCTGTATGAGCAGATATATGAACATATAAAGAAAGAGATCAGGGACGGGAAGCTTCTTGCAGGAGAGAGGCTTCCCTCCACGCGTTCTCTGGCGGAATATCTTCAGGTGGCAAGGAGTACGGTAGAGTATGCTTATGGCCAGCTCCTTGCCGAAGGATATATTGAGTCGATGCCCTGTAAGGGATATTTTGTGTGTCCCATGGAGGTACTGGCACAGATGGAGGATGACATCCCGGGGAAGCAAAGCAGAGCAGATATTTGCACGTCGGAACGGGATAGCGTCGGAACTGCCTGGATCTGTGATTTCTCTCCTCATGACATTGACATGTCGGGATTTCCCTTCGGTGTCTGGAAAAGGATTACAAGGAATATTCTGACGGATGCCAACAGCGATTTGTTTTCCCGGGGAGAGCCCCAGGGGGATTATGAGCTTCGGCTGACAATCAGCCGTTACATTCATTCCTCCCGGGGAGTAAACTGCAGGCCGGAGCAGATCGTGGTGGGAGCGGGAAACGATTATCTGCTGCTGCTGCTGGAAAAGCTGCTGGGGAAGCAGGTACGTATTGCCATGGAAAATCCCACATATCTGCGTTCCTGCCGTATTTTAAGATCTTTTTTCTATCAGATTGTGACGGTGGACGCGGATGAAAACGGAATGAAGGTGGGGCAGCTGGAGAAGAAAAATGCCGGTGCCGTCTACTGTATGCCCTCCCATCAGTTTCCGTCAGGAACCATCATGCCGATCGGCAGACGCATTGAGCTGCTGAGATGGGCGGATAAAGCCCCTGACAGATACATCATTGAAGATGATTACGACAGTGAGTTCCGCTATCACGGGAAGCCCATTCCGGCGCTGCAGGCAACGGACGGACATGGAAGAGTGATTTACATCGGCAGCTTTTCAAAGTCCATTGCGCCGGCCATCCGGGTCAGCTTTATGGTGCTGCCGGAAATTCTGCTGGAAAAGTATAAGCGAGAGCTGTTTTTTTATTCCTGTACGGTCTCCAGAATCGATCAAAGCATTCTGAATGAATTTATTCGGGACGGTTATTTCGAGCGTCATTTAAACCGTATGAGAAAAATATACCGGGGGAAGCACGAGCTTCTTTTGGAGGAACTGCGTCCTTTCAGGAAAAATTTTACCGTAACGGGAGAGAATGCGGGCCTGCATCTTCTTTTGAAGGCAAAGACGGGTGTCTCCGAGGAGGAGCTGGTCAGGAGTGCCGAGCAGGCGGGGGTGAGGGTGTACGGGCTCTCTGAAAGTATGGATGCGGAGCCGGCCTGCAGGACGGCACTGCCGGAGCCGGCCACTGTCCTGATGGGGTTTGGTGCCTTAAGCCATGGACAGATCAGGGAGGGAATCAGGTGTTTAAAAGAAGCCTGGCTGTAAGGTCCTTGTAATGAGACATTCAGGAAACCCCATCATAATAAAAGACTTATAGAAAATGCCCATGGAAGAACCTCCTCCATGGGCTGATTCCGGTACGCTTTTTTGGCGATATGCCGGCGGATTAATTATCACTGATGGCAGGCTCTTCGTCAGAGCCGTCTTCCTCATCAAAAAATTCTTCTACATTTTCAATGGCATCTTCAGCTTTTTCCGTGGCATTTTCCACCGCATCCTTCAGTGGAGTAAAGCCTTCTTCCTTCGATGCGCTCTCATTTCCGGACGTTTCTTTCTGATCGGCTCCGGCATCGGGAGTCAGAGATACATAATTGTGGGAATCTACGCTGAAGTCATCGTAATCCTCGTCCTCGGATTCTGTAGATGCAGCGTCCTTTTTCTGCATATAATGGTGGATTGCAGCCGCGGCTGTGCATACCGCAGCGGTAACAAGAAGAAACTTTCCAAATTTTTTTGCCATAGGGTGCTCCTTTCGGTTTCGGTTAAGATATTACCATATTAATACTATTTTGCAAAAATGAAAAGGGACTATGTACAAATTTAGGAAAATTTTATGGTTTTCGGTTTCTATTGAGGGCAATTTATGATATGATTATATTCATTGGAATGGGAGTTATTTTATGAATGCCAAGTTTTTTGACTTAAAAAAGGAAAAGCAGGACAGAATGATCAATGCTGCGCTGAAGGTGTTTGCCCTTCAGGGGTATCGTCATGCCAGCACAGATGATATAGTCAGGGAAGCCGCTATCAGCAAAGGTCTCCTGTTCCACTATTTTGTAAATAAGATTGGCGTATATGATTTTATCTATGATTACAGTGTCAAGTATATGCGGCTGGAGCTCCGGAATACAGTGGATTCCGGGGAGAAGGACTTGTTTGAGGTCATTAAGCAGACAGAGTGCGCCCGCATGTACGCCATGCGGGGCTATCCCTATATGCAGCAGTTCATAAACAGATCCATGTCCGAGGATGTCAGCGAGGCATTGCTGGCCATCGAGGGAAAAAGGGAAGCCCTGGCGGAGGTCTACCGATCCATCAACGACCAGATCGATTACAGCAGTCTGCCCGCGAGTGTGGACGGGGAGAAACTCCGCAAGATGCTTGATTTTACCGTCAAGGGGCTGATGACGGAAAGACTTCAGGATGCTTCTTTTCAGCCGGAAATGCTGTATCAGGAGATTTGTGGCTATCTGGATATGGTAAGGAAGCTGGTATATGTCTGAAGGTCATTTAGAGGGGTGGTAGGGACCGTCGGCAGGGTAGCCGCCCTTCAGCTTCTGCATACCTCGCTGGATAGCATCCCTGGAGTCCTTCCAGTCGGCATCCTGATTGCGGTAATCGAATTTTTCCACCATCCAGGCCACGTCTCCGGCAAGGCGTTCCATGTTTTTCTCCATAAGGGGGAGCATGCAGCCGTAAAAGTCTTCCTTTTCCCGGTCGTTCAGTTTCCCGTCGGCGGCTTCGCAGAGTTCACCGAAATGAGACAGGCAGAAGCCCTTACCCTTGGTTATCTTTTCACGGAAATCGGAGTCCTGCTTCCAGAGGTAGAAAAAGGTGTCCAGATAGCGCCGGTAGGTATCCTGATACTGGCTGCAGATATAGCAGGACTTCTCCTTTTCCCGCACCCATATGCCGAGGGCATTGCCGCTCTCGGCGCTTTTTTTGAATTTGCCCATCAGGGAGCTTTTTCCGGGCTTAAATCCGGCAAATTCCTTTTTCATTTCGCCGATCATCCGCCGGTAGTGAGTCTTCAGAATCCAGGCGTTGCCAAGGGTGTTGCCGTAGTCGAACATTTTCTGGAAGTGGGGGCGGCAGAAGCCGGCCTTGTCCGTCAGCTCGCGAATATCGGCTTCCATATAGGATGCGCTGCTGCCCAGCACGAAATCCAGCAAATCCTGTTCAATGCTCCGCTCGATAAAGCAGAAGGGGCACTCGTCGTTCGCGTCCACCGCGTCGTTTAAGGGAATTGTGTATAATTGTTCCTTCATCATATCCTCCATGTATCAACGGGATACATTGCCGCGCAGGCGGCGTATGCCGGTATTGTTTTTCCATCTTCAGTTTACCGCAAAAAGGAGAGAATTGCTACTCTTTCTTATGGAGAAAAGAATGCAAAGTAATATTTTAATTGTTGCAGATATGGAAGGTTGTACAGGGGTCACGGATATGAGGCAGTACGATGTCTGCAGGGAGAAAATGGCGGAGGAGGTGGAACGTGTCCATGCTCATTCATAAATTGTCGGAAAAGGTCGTTCCGCCAATTTATTCATTTGCGGTCGTTCGCCCTATAGAAATGCCTGTATTGGCTGTCCTTTGTGAGCAAGCTCCCACGGACAGTCAACACAGGCATTTCTGCATGGCGGAACTGTTACGGGAAAATTAAGATTTCTTAAGTTGTCAGAAACGGGTTTTCGAGGGTATAATAAAACCAGCACAACTGATTTACAGGCGGTTTGACGCATAGACTATAGATTAAGTGAAAGACGTGATGATTCTTGATATTCAGCAGTATAGAATTCCTGCTTCTATTTCTGCCGGTTTTTTTAATTATCTATCAACTGTTTCCCGACAAGATGAAAAACGGAGTGCTTCTCATTGGAAGCCTTATTTTTTACGCTTTGGGGGAGATCGGATACCTGGTGCTGCTCATGGTATCCGTATTGATAAATTATTTTCTGGGGCTGCATCTGGAGCGACCTCCGAGGCAAAAGGGAAAGCGGAATAAACAAAAGCAAAAGAATAATAACAGAAAACGAAAGGTGATATTGCTTGCGGCCGTGGCAATGAACGTGGGGGTGCTTGCCCTGTGTAAAGCGGTGATGGACGGAAGTACTCTGCCTCTGGGCATCAGCTTTTATACCTTTCAGATTCTTTCTTACTTGATCGACGTATACAGGGGGGAGCAGACCCGGGAGAGGTCCTTTATCCGTTTTGCCACATATGTTACCATGTTTCCCAAGCTGGTGTCCGGGCCGATTACCGGATACGGCCAGGTACGGGAGCGGCTTCATAAGCGGAAATTCGGACTGGAGGGGCTGCAGGCGGGCTTAAAGACGTTTACCGTAGGACTGGCAGCGAAGGTGCTTCTGGCGGACCGGCTGGGACTCCTGTGGCGGGAGGTGCAGGTGACGGGCTTTGAAAGTATCTCCACGCCCCTGGCCTGGCTGGCAGCCATAGCCTACTCTATGAAAATCTATTTTGATTTTTACGGGTATTCGCTGATGGCGGTGGGGTTGGGCAGAATGCTGGGTTTTGAACTGCCGGAGAATTTCCGGCTGCCTTATATGGCGGGTTCCGTGCGGGAGTTTTACCGCAGGTGGCATATAACGCTGGGAAACTGGTTCTGCAAATATATATACATCCCCCTGGGGGGAAGCAGAAAGGGAGAGCTGCGCACGGTATTTAACCTTCTGGTGGTCTGGGCGCTGACGGCGGTCTGGCATGGCAGTACCACTAATTTTCTGATCTGGGGGCTGCTGCTGTGGCTGCTGATTGTGTTTGAGAGGCAGCTGCAGGCGCTGGGAGCGAGGAAGATACTGAGTAAGGGGCCTATGCGGGCGATCCCACATTTGTATCTGTGGGCTGTCATTCCCGTGACATGGGTCTGCTTTGCCGTGACGGATCCGTACCAGCTGCCGGTTTATCTGGGGAGAATGCTAGGTGTTACGGATGGCATCCGGGTCAGTGCGGGAGACTGGCTCAGGGCGCTGGAGACTTACTGGTATCTGTTCGGTTTTGGGGCGCTGGCCTGTACGCCCGTGCTGCATAAGCTGTACCGCAGGTGGAAGGACAGCGTCATTGTCACATTTCTTTTAGTGGCGCTGTTCTGGCTGTGCGTATGGAGGTTGCAGGTGGAAGGAAATAATCCCTTTATGTATTTCAGAATTTATTAGGATCAATGCAGGTTAGAAACGAGTGATAAGGTGAAGCGGTTAAAAGGATGTTATTATTTAATATTGTTTGCGGCAGTTGGCATAGTCTATCTGAGCGTCGTGGACCGCTGGCAGGTTTATGCCGGGGCGCTTGAGCAGGTAAAGGAATTCTGCCTGGGAGGAGGCTCCCGGGAAGAGCCTGGGAAATCGGATACGGAAGGGCAGGAATCCCAGGACGGACAGGGGTTTCAAAGCGGCAATGAGCCGGAGAATCCCGGAACCGGCGGAGAAGGGCCGGAAGGGATTGAGGGCGGTCAGGCATCGGAGGGGAACGAACCTGCAGGCGAAGACATCGGGCAGGAAACGACGGAAGGAGGAGAAGGGACAGGCGAGCCTTCCGGACTCCCGGAGCAGGGGGAGGCAGTACCTGTATTCGGAGCGGTGGAGGATGATTATTTTTCCGATGCGGTGTTTATCGGCGATTCCAGGACAGTAGGTATGTACGAATATGGGGGGCTGGAGGATATTGCCGCCTTTTATGCTTCCACCGGCCTCACCGTCTACAAAATATTTGATTCCCCCATCGTGGAGGTACCGGGCCAGAAAAAGAAGATTACCGTCGAGGAGGCGCTGCAGGCCAATTCCTTTGCCAAGATTTACCTGATGATCGGCATTAACGAGATGGGAAGGGGGACGGTGGAGACTTTTACGGAGAAGTACCGGGAAGTGGTGGCGCATCTGCAGGAGCTGCAGCCGGAGGCAATTATTTATATCCAGGGGATCATCAAGGTGACTGCAGAGCGTTCCGGCCAGGGAGACTATATCAACAATGAAGGGATTGAAGCGCGGAATGCGGAGCTGGCGAAACTGGCGGATAATAACAGCATTTTTTATCTGGATGTGAATCCGTTCATCTGTGACGAGACAGGTGGTATGGTGGATTCTTACACCTTTGACGGGGTTCATCTGAAGGCGAAGTATATTCAAATCTGGAAGGACTACCTGAAAGAGAATGCAGTTTTGACGGCGCCGCGGCCGAATGCGGAGGTATCAGGATGAAAATCTTCAGGAATTCCCGGAAAGATTTTTCTTGACGCGTCCCCGGTGAGAGATTATCATAGAAAAGAAAGTGCAATGAGGCCGTTTCTACGGCCTCATTGTGCGAGAAAAAATAACCTGCAGGTCGGCTTTTCGAGAGGGGAGAGATCGGGGGAAATCATAGGAGGATGAGTTCATGAGCAAGAAAAAATCGGCTCTCGGTGAGAGCGGTATCTATGATGCCAGGGCCCTTGGGGCGCCAAAAGTTGCAGTGCTGGGACTGCAGCATATGTTTGCAATGTTTGGTTCCACAATACTGGTGCCTGTTCTGACGGGGCTGGATGTTTCCGCCACCTTGTTTTTTGCAGGAGTGGGGACGTTGCTGTTTCATTTCCTGACAAAGAGGAATGTTCCGGCATTTTTGGGTTCCTCCTTTGCATTTCTGGCCGGTTACCATGCCATTGCGGGTAATCCCGATGAGGGCACGCTTCAGAAGGAACTGCTTCCCTATGCCTGCTTCGGAGTGGCATGTGCGGGGCTGCTGTATCTGCTTCTGGCTCTATTGATTAAGCTGTTTGGCAGCAGGCGTGTCATGAAATTTTTCCCGCCCGTTGTTACGGGGCCGATCATTATTGCCATCGGCCTGACCCTTTCCCAGACGGCTATCGACAGCTGCTCATCCGACTGGCTCATTGCCCTTGTGGCCATTGTGCTGATCATTATCTGCAATATCTGGGGGAAAGGCATGTTGCGGATCGTGCCGATTATCGTGGGTGTGATCGGTTCTTATCTGCTGGCGGTTATTTTACACAGAGCGGATTTTTACAAAGTTGCGGAAGCTGCCTGGGTAGGATTTCCCATTCATTGGAACGAAACCGTGTTCTGGGCTTTTCAGGACGGAAATATTTCCATGTTGCTTACAAGCGTTATCACCATCATGCCTATCGCCCTTGCCACCATCATGGAGCATGTGGGGGACATCTCCGCTATATCCTCTACTGTAGGAAAGAATTTTATTAAGGATCCCGGTCTGCACAGGACTCTGTTGGGCGACGGCCTTGCCACCGTTGCGGCTTCCCTGTTCGGTGCGCCTGCCAATACAACTTACGGTGAGAACACGGGGGTGCTTTCCCTGACAAAGGTATTTGATCCCATGGTGATCCGGCTGGCTGCCGTCTTTGCAATTCTGTTTTCCTTCTGTCCGAAATTTGCCGCTGTGATCGGCTGCATGCCTTCCGCTACCGTGGGAGGCGTATCACTGGTACTCTACGGTATGATTTCTGCGGTGGGGGTGCGCAATGTGGTGGAGTCCCGGTGTGACTTTTCCAAGAGCAGGAACGTGATTATCGCGGCGTTGATCCTGGTGCTGTCCATTGGCATCAGGTACAGCGAGGCAGGGGCGATTGCGTTTACGGTGGGATCGGTCACCATCAGCCTTTCCGGACTTGCGGTAGGAGCTCTTGTAGGAATTATCCTCAATGCGGTGCTGCCCGGCAAAGATTATGTATTCAGCGAGGAGGAACCCAGGGATACCGGGGTGAATTTCGCGGTTATGGGTAAGGAGAAGGATTGACAGTCCCCAGGCTTTGGGCATAAAATAATAAAAAATACGGTGAAGGGAGTGCCGCAGGGCGCTCCCTTTTTGAAAGGAACGAGTATGAAAATTGCAGATATGCACTGTGATACGATCAGCAGGCTGTTGGATCTGGAGGAGACGGGAGAACAGGAGGGCTTAAGGGAGAATACCGGACATCTTGACCTGCTGCGTATGCGGCAGGGAGGATATATGCTACAGAATTTCGCCCTGTTCGTGGAGCTTTCCCGGGAGCGGGATCCCTGGGAGCGGGTCTGCAGGCTGTATGAATGCTATCGTCGGGAAATGGAGCGGAACGGTGACTTGATCGCTCCGGTGCTTCGCTTTGACGATATTGCCGCCAATGAGGCCGCGGGAAAGCTTTCCTCGATGCTGACTGTGGAGGAAGGTGCGGTGTGCAAAGGGGAGATCGGAAAGCTGAGAAAGCTTTATGACATGGGAGTCCGGATGCTTACCCTGACCTGGAACTTTCCCAATGAGCTGGGATACCCGAACCGGGTGGGCGAGCTGACGGAAAAGGTGGGCAGGCTCGGAAAGCTGATGCGGGAATGTCCCGGGGAGGGTGCGGAGTATCAGGCGCTGCAGGCCCAGGCCCGGCCGCTGCTGGAGGAATATTTCCATACTCCGAATACCACGGGAGGGCTCACGGAGCGGGGCCGGGAATTTGTGGCGGAAATGGAAGCGCTGGGTATGATCCCGGACGTATCCCATATGTCCGACGCTGGATTCTATGATGTACTGGCAGTGACGAACAAGCCCTTTGTGGCAAGCCATTCCGATGCCAGGGCCGTGTGCCCCAATGTGCGGAACATGACGGACGATATGATTCGGAAGCTGGCGGAGCGGGGCGGCGTCATGGGATTGAATTACTGTGCGGATTTCCTGGAGGAGCTGCCTGCAGGAGAGAAGAACCCGGGAACCATTGCTGCGGTAGTCCGTCATGCCAGGCACATCATGAATGTGGGAGGGATTGAGGTTCTGGGTCTGGGCAGTGACTTTGACGGTATCGATACCCACCAGGAGCTGCCGGGAGCCGAGAGTATGGGCAGGCTGTGGGAGGCCCTGAAGGCGGCGGGGTTTACGGAAGGCCAGCTGGATCTTGTTTTTAGCGGAAACGTATTGCGAGTATATCGTGACACTTTGTCCTAAAAGTGCTATACTTAGAATCAGCACGAAGCAGACAAAGGAGTGCAGAATTATGAAGACTTTTGAGGAACTGGAAATGTTCTTTGGAAAAAGTGAGCAGGCATTTCTGATAACGAAACTGCCCTTTTCGGAGGAGGCTGTCCTGGTGTATGGAAATGCTGCGGCCGCTGCTCTGACAGGTATCAACATGAAAGAGGCGGCAGGGCGCAGATTTCTGGATCTGGGGAATCGGTGGAAGGAGGAGCGGCATATATACCACTCTGTTTTCGACAATGACCTGTGTCTTGTCATGGTCGTGGATAAGACGGAGTCAGAGCGGGCTGCGATGGCTGCTTACTTGGAATCCTGCAGAAATATGGAAAGGGCTCTGGCAGCGGCCAACGATGCCAATCAGGCAAAAACCAAGTTTTTGTCAGAGATGTCCCACGATATACGCACTCCTATGAACGCGATTGTAGGCATGACGGATATTGCACTGAAATACTTAGAGGACACCGGAAGAGTGGAGGATTGTCTGAAGAAGATCAAGGTGGCTTCCGGACATCTGATGGGGTTGATCAACGAGGTGCTGGACATGTCCAGGATCGAGAGCGGTAAGCTGGTTCTGACGCTGGAGGATTTTCAGTTGGTGGATCTGATCCATTCTATTGTGATTGTCATCAAGCCTCAGGCAGAAAAGAAAGGGATTCATTTTCACCTGGAAATGGGGGAAATTCTGCAGGAGAATCTTCAGGGTGATACCATGCGCATCCGACAGATCTATCTCAATCTCCTGTCCAATGCGGTCAAGTACACGGAGGACGGTGGGGATGTGTATATGAGACTGTCCCAGGAGCAGGGTGAGAACGGGATGATCCGCCTTCTGGCTGAGGTGGAGGATAACGGTATCGGCATGCCGCCGGAATTTCTGGAGCATATTTTTGAACCTTTTGAGAGGGAGAGGAACACGACTCACAGTAAAATAGAGGGAACCGGCCTTGGCATGAGCATTACCAAAAGGCTGGTGGAGATGATGAACGGCAGTATTTCCGTAGAAAGCGAAAAGGGGGCAGGCAGCAGGTTCAGAGTATGTCTGGAAGTGGAGTGCTCGGGCAAGGGCGCCGCTTTCGAAAAAAATGCTCTTGCCGGACAAAAGGTGCTGGTACTGCAGGGAGAGGAGGAAAAGCTGGAGCGGCTGCCTGAAATGCTGCGTGGATTCGGCATGGAAGCGGATGTGGCTTCCTGCGGCATGGAGGCGGTAGACTTGCTCAATGATGCGGACATTAACGGGACGAATTATTTTGCCATGCTTACCTGTGATAAGCTGGCGGATATGGAGCTTTCTCTTTTCCTGCCAGAGATCTGTGCCAGAAAGGGCAGGGATTTTCCCATTTTGCTTTTATCCGAAAGTGACTGGTCCGAGGAAGAGTATCTGTTAGGGAGGGCCGGTGTGACTTCCTTCGTTCCGCTGCCTCTGTCGGAAAGTCGTCTGGCAGAAGCACTGTATGCCTATACGGAGGAAGGAAAGAGCCGCCAGAAACTGTCTGAGAGCAAACCGAGGAAGAACCATCGAAACAGTCGTATTCTTCTGGTGGAGGACAATGAACTGAACCGGGAGATCGCGCTGGAGATTTTGAGCAGTACGGGGGTACAAATTGACACGGCATGTAATGGGCAGGAGGCGGTGGACATTTTCATGGCGAAGCCGGAATATTACTATGCTATGATATTAATGGATATTCAGATGCCGGTTATGGATGGTCTGGAGGCTACAAGGAGAATCCGAAGCCTGAACCGGGTGGATGCTTCGGCGGTGGCTATTGTTTCCATGACTGCAAATGCCTTTGCCGAGGACAGGAAGCGATCAATTGAGGCGGGTATGAATGCACATATTACAAAGCCTATCGACGTGGAGCAGCTGCTGGAATGTCTTGACCAATGGTGCGGGAGGTAAGCATGCTGCAATATCAGGAAGAATACATCGCCAATACAAAAAGAATTACCGAGCTGATGCTGCATACCGAGCTGATCGGGCTGCCTCCGGGGGAAATTTGCCGCAGGCTTCGGATGAAGGGGGTCGGAGTGCGGGAACTTCAGGAGCGGAATAACCGAATTCTGCGGGAGCGGCTGATTCCGACGCTGGACAATATTCTTACCGCCGGTGAGGAAGAAATCGACGCGTTAGTGAAATTTACGGATGAACTGCTGCAAAGGCAGATGGATGCCGGAGTGAGGTATTACGTGTGCAGGGCGCTGGTTTCAGTGGCCCGGGTGCAGGGAAACCGAAATCTGCTGATCAAGGAGCTCTACATGACAGGTATGGCGCTCTATGGTCTCCGGAGTACACTGGAAGGTCAGAATGACAGTCAGTTCTGCTGGAGAATGAGGATGGTATTCGGAGAGGCGGCAGGCTATATTCGATATTATAATGATATAGAAGATGCGGATACAAGAGGATATATCCACCGGTCCATGGGAAACCTGGCGCTGGGGATTGCAGGACATGACAGTAAAGCAGCAGAAAAAAAGATGGAAATCCTTCGGCGTTCCCTTCAGGTGCTGACAGACCCGGTCTATCAGGAGAAAACACCTCAACTGCCCTGGAATACCTATATTTACAAGCAGCACCAGGAGCGGACTACCCTGATGGCCCATCTGCGGGGCGGTGAGGTGACGGCCAGGATTGTGGGAGAGGTCATGGAGTCTGCACAGTATGTCTATGACAGGCAGCTGAAAAATGCCAGGGAGAGAGGAATGCCCCTGGAGGCCCGGTGGCTTTATACCTATTATGCCGCTTCCTATTACTGTGGCGTGTACACATTGCCGGAGCTTCTGCATAAGCTTGAGGAGATCTATGCTTCCGCAGCTTTTTCGGATTACACCGTCAACGGAATGTACAGCAATATTTTCCTTCCGGCTATATACTCTGTATATCTGGGAAAAGATCCTGAACTGTTGGAGCGGAAGAAGCCGGTGGTTCTGATGATGTACCGCAGAATGAAGGAATATTTGAAGCAGGTGCCTTCAGGCGTAAATACAGGCAGCCTGTCCTCTTATGTCAGGGGAAGCATGGGGGCATATATTGAATATCCGGGGGAAAACAGTTTTCGCGACTATGTGGAGGAAGTGATTGCTGGCAGGCAGCCGGACACCTATGCGCATTCCTATATGGTATCAAGGTTTGCCCTGCTGATCTTTGACGAGATGATGAAGACAATGCCGGAGCAGCTTGTAGGTGTCAGAGGAACAAAGAGTGTCAGGGAGCTGGAGGAGCGCAGGGAAGAGGTGGAAAGATTTCTGTATGACTGCTGTATTCTTCACGATATAGGGAAGCTGAAAATGTTGGAGCTGTACGAACTACCGAATCGTGGGTGGTTTGCCGAGGAGGAGGAGCTGTACAGATTTCACACTGTATACGGAGAGCAGATGCTGACGCGGTGTGCTTCCACGAAAGACCTGGCACCGGCAGCTCTGGGGCACCACAGGTGGTTTGACGGGCAGGGAGGCTTTCCGGAAGCATACCATCGGGAGCAGGATGCAGTACTGACCGATATAGTCAGCGTGGCGGACTATATTGACGAAATCTGTAATCCCGGGGAGAATTATCAGAGTGAAACGGTTTGTCCGGAAGAGATGCTGAAGCAGCTGCGTGCTTTTGCAGGTGTCAGATTTTCGCCTTTTGTTGCAGAAGCGGCTGCCCGACGGGAGGAAGAAATAAAAAAGGTATTGACAGACAGCCTTTGATCTTTTATAATGCTGATAATTTCATAAATCATGTGATTGATTGTAAAAGCAATGACAAGAAGAAGTAGCAGATAGCAGAGCATACAGAAAGCAGCCGGATGATGAGAGGCGCATGGGAAGCTATGTGTGAATACATCTTTGAGCTTCACACCAAATTCCGGGTTTGCGGATAGTAGGCTGTGACGGTTTCCGCATCCGTTATCGTGCTAGGGTATAAGCTGTGGCAGCAGTCGTACCCGAAGAGGCAGGCAGTGCGAGCTGTCTGTAAACATTAGGTGGTATCACGAGGCTCAGGCTCTCGTCCTTTTGAAAGGACGGGAGCTTTTTTGCGTGTATGAGCTTAAGCAGGTGAACCGAAGCATGCAAATAACAAAAAAGGAGAGCAGGCATGAAAACAACAGAAACAGAATCTATGAAAAGGGGATCCCAGGAAAATGGGGAGATGATGCGGCAAATGGATGAGGAGCAGACAGCGGCGCTGGTCCGTCATCAGATGCGTGTCATCAGACAGGGAGCGGCCGAGCTGATTGGGGAGGAAGAACTGGAGAAGAAACTGAGGCGCAGTATCATGACGGGGAAACCGCTGACTGTCAAATTCGGCATGGATCCCAGTGCGCCGGACATACATCTGGGACATGCGGTGGCGCTGCGGAAGCTGAAACAGATGCAGGATCTGGGACACAGGATTGTGGTGGTGATCGGAGATTTCACCGGGAGGATCGGGGATCCCACCGGAAAGAGCAAGGGAAGAAAGGCCTTGTCGGATGAAGAGGTAAGCGTCAATGCACAAACCTATCAGGAGCAGATATTCAGAATCCTGGACAGGGACAAGACCCAGGTGCGGTACAACGGGGAATGGCTGGAACACCTGGATTTCGGACAGGTGCTGGAGCTTGCGTCCACAACAACGGTGGCCAGAATGCTGGAGAGGGATGATTTTCAAAATCGCTTCCGGAACAATGTCCCCATCGGCTTACATGAATTTTTCTATCCCTTAATGCAGGCTTATGATTCCGTTGCGTTGGAAGCCGATCTGGAGCTGGGGGGAACGGATCAGACTTTCAATATCCTCATGGGCAGAAGTCTGCAGAAAGAGCGTGGACAGGAACCTCAGGCAGTGCTGTTCATGCCGATTCTGGAAGGAATTGACGGCGTGGAGAAGATGAGTAAGAGCCTGGGAAATTACATTGGTGTCCATGAGGACGCCAGGACCATGTTTACGAAAGTGATGCAGGTTCCGGACGGTCTGATCGTAAAATATTTCGAGCTGGGGACGGATATTCAGCCGGAGGAACTGGACAGGGTGAAGGAGGAGCTGGCGGACGGAGGAAATCCCAGGGATGCAAAGCTGCTGCTGGCAAGGATGATCACGGCACTGTACAATCATGAGGAAGAAGCGGAAGCGGCAGAGCGCTTTTTCCGGGAGGCATTTACCAACCGCAGCGTGCCGGAGAATGTGGATGCCCTGCAGGTCATCTTAGAAAGAGGAAACCTGCTGGATTGTGTCCGCCCGCTGGTAAACGGAGGGTATGTGGAGAGTGGTGCCGGTTTCCGCAGGCTGGTTGCCCAGGGCGGTGTCTGGAGGAACGGCGAGCGAGTGAAAGATATGGAGGAGAGAGTTAAGGCAGGCGACGTGTTAAAGGTGGGAAAGAGGCAGTTTGTGAGATTGGAGACAGATATGTAGTAACAAAAACCACATAAATAAGATTAAAAAACTATAAAGTGTAATTTTATGTAATGAATTGCATTGCTATTTTAAAAGGTAAGTGGTATTCTTTACTTTATAGACAATAACTTATGAAAGGTCAGTAAACATATGAGTGAAGCATTCCATATTATCAGCGATGGCTCCTGTGATTTGCCGGCAGAGCTTGCAGAAAAGAAAAACATTACAGTAGTTCCTTTTTATGTGTCCTTTGATAATGAGCATTATCAGAAAGAAAACGTGGAAATCGGCATCAGAGATTTTTATCAGCAAATGGTGGATCGGAAGGGGGTATATCCCAAATCCTCCTTACCTTCGGTCAGGGACTATATGGATGCTTTCCGCCCCTATGCAGAAGCGGGAATGCCGGTGATCTGTATCTGTATTACCACAAAATTCAGCGGCTCCATGCAGTCTGCGCTGAATGCCAGGGAAGCAATTCGGGAGGACTATCCAAATGCGGAGATCACTGTTATTGATGCTACCGTCAATACAGTGCTGCAGGGGCTGTATGTGCTGGAAGCGGCAGAGATGCGGGATGCCGGGTCCAGCTATCAGGACACAGTGGCGCGGCTGGAAGAGATCAAGGGCACCGGCAGGATATTTTTTACAGTAGGCAATATGGAATACTTAAAGCACGGCGGGCGTATCGGTAAGGTGGGGGCGCTGGCAGGCAGCGTTCTGGATATACGTCCGGTGATTACGTTGAAAAAAGGGGAAATATTTCCATCGGGAATTGGCAGAGGAAGAAAGCGCAGCACTGCAAAGGCTACGGATCTGCTGTTGTCCTATTTAAAAAAGGGAGGACTGGGGATCGATTGCTACAGCATTGTGATTGGTTATGGTTATGACATAGAAGAAGGGAAGCAATACCGGGACAGTGTGGTACGGGAGCTGCAGGCCCAGGGCCATGATGTAAAGGAGCTTCCCACCTGTCAGATCGGTGCAACCATCGGAGTGCATACCGGTCCGTATCCTCTGGGAATCGGCGTCATCGAGAAAGCAATCCACCGATGAATTTCAAAACCGGACAGGAGAGATCGGCAGCAAATAAGCGGCTGCCGGTCTTTTGCTTTTTAACTGCAGTATTTTAATAGTTCTTTTATATTGGAAAAGGCGTAGTCTGCAGGGTAGGGAGTATCCTTCATGTCGTCCGGCTGTGCTTCTCCGGTAAACACCACGCAGGTATCCACGCCGCCATTGATGCCGCAGGCAATGTCCGTATAGAGGCGGTCGCCCACCACCAGGGTTTCCTCCCGTGCAAAGCCGGACAATTCCAGACATAAATCAACTACCTCCCGGCTGGGCTTTCCCAGGTAGACGGGATGCTTGTCCGTGGTTGCGGTAATCATATTGCAGATGGAGCCGCAGTCCGGGATATAGCCGAAGTCTATGGGGCAGCGCAGGTCGGGATTGGTGGCATAGAAAGGGGCATCCGTGGTCAGCAGCACTTTAGATACCTGTATCAGCTTTTGGTAGTTCAGTTCACTGTCGTATGCCACCACCACGCAGTCGATACCGTCCTCCGCAGTCTCGGTGATCAGGAGTCCGTTACGCCGGAGTTCTGCCACAAAGGACGCGGTTCCCAGCACGAATATTTTTTTGCCGGTATAATTTCGGCGCAGGAAACGGAGAGTCATAAAGCCGGACGTAATGAACTGGTTCTCCGTGGTTTCCAGGGAAAAGGCGGCGCGGAATTTTTTCACGTAATCGATGCCGCTTCTGGTGGAGTTGTTGGTAATATAGTAGGTTTTTCCGCCAATACGGTCAATGTGGGCCAGCAGTTCGGCGCTGCCCTCGTACAGGTTGTCACCTACCGCCAGAGTGCCGTCTATGTCAAACAGAAACAGTTTCTTTTTTCTTAAAGCTTCCAGTGGTTTCATGCGGTTTTACAATCTCCTTACATCAGAATATTCACGAAAGGAATAAAGCTATTATAGCATTGAGGACAGATTTGCTCAATACTCCAGTCAGTCCTTTCGCTTTATGTTTATCTATGCTCCTGCATTTTATACTCAAATGCCGGTTTCAGAAGGCAGGGGCAGGGATTTGGGGCAATGTGCTTCTTCCTGGTGTTCTATAACGGGACGGCCCATCAGCCGAAGCGCCAGGTATATAAGCTGTCCGATTCGTACGAGGGGCAGCAGGGAACCGAAGTCCCGGGTTTCGATACCGGGTATGAAAACAGTGGGTAATAAAATAAAAGGAATAGACATATGAAATAAGCTGTGTTATACTAACGGCATCGGCAGTATTTGACTATTGCCCGTGCCGGCGGTGCCGGTATATCATACCAGAGCGTACAGGAGGAGAAATGAGTAGCAGATAATTTGAGAGGAAAAAACAAACATTTTGTGTTGAAAGCCTATCAGAGGTAGGTTTGTTTGTGCATCCCGATCAGATTGTCATACTCGTTTACACAGGTAATGGGGCAAATGCCTTATTTCAAGCCATGTTCTATGGACTGTTGAATGCCGCAGGTTTTTTGTGTATGAGTCTGTTTTCGGATGTGAAGGCAGACTTTTTTGTATGCGCTGTTTTGCATAATGTGCAGACTTTTCGGGCTTTCGGAAGGAGGGTCTATGATACAGATCAAAAATTTAAGTATAACATATAAAAAAGATTTGCGGGAACTGGTGTCGGAGCTGTCTTTTGTGCTGAATGAGGGAGACAAGGCGGCGCTGATCGGTGAAGAGGGCAATGGGAAGTCCACATTACTGAAGCTGATTTATGAGGAGTCCATGGTGGAAGACTATGTGGAGTATTCCGGTGAGATCATTCGTAATCGTTCTGTGCTGGGATATTTGGGTCAGGAACTGGAACCGGAAGAACGGGAAAAGAGTGTATATGAGTTCCTGTGTGGGGAGCCGGAATTCCAGGGAAGTGAGCCAAAAGAGCTGGCGGCATATGCCGGGAAGCTTCATGTGCCGATCCCGCTTTTGTATTCGGAGCAGCGGATGAACTCGCTGTCGGGAGGGGAGAAAATCAAAATATGTTTGCTTCGGATTTTATGTCGGAAGCCGGATGTGCTGCTGCTGGATGAACCGTCCAACGATATTGACTTAAAGACCCTGCTGTGGCTGGAGGAATTTATTTTGGGCTGGGAAGGGCCGCTGCTTTATATTTCCCATGACGAAACGCTTTTGGAGCGGACGGCCAATAAGATTATTCACTTGGAACAGATTCAGAGAAAGCAAAAGGCCAGACATACAGTGAAATCCCTTGATTACGAGACCTACGTGAACCGGCGGAAGGGAGGGCTGCAAAAGCAGGAACAGCTGGCCAGGGCAGAGCGCAGCGAATATAGAAAGCAGCAGGAAAAATTTATGCGCATCCAGCAAAAGGTGGAGCATCAGCAGGAGACGATTTCCAGGCAGGATCCCCATGGTGCGCAGCTGTTAAAAAAGAAAATGCACGCCATCAAGAGCATGGAGCGGAGATTCGAGAAGGATTTCGAACAGATGACGGAATTTCCTGATGTGGAAGAGTCTATTTTTGTGAAGTTCGGGGAAATGAAAGAATTGCCCTCAGGGAAGACGGTGCTGGATCTCTCCCTGCCGGAGCTAAGGATGGGGGAGCGTGTGCTGGCCCGTAACCTTTGCCTCAGAGTGAAAGGAAGTGAGAAAATCTGTTTGACAGGGGATAACGGCGCCGGTAAGACCACACTGCTGAAGACAATAGCTGCCGGGCTTCTGGAGAGAACGGATATAAAGGCAGCCTATATTCCCCAGAATTATACGGACCCGGAAGGCTTCGGAGCGGCTTTGCAGGTCACACCCGTGGAATTCCTGGCAGAGAAGGGGGATAAAGAGGAGAATACGAAGATACGCACATATCTTGGCAGTCTGAAATTTACGGCAGATGAAATGGAGCACTCGGTCAGGGAGCTGTCTGGGGGGCAGCGGGCAAAGCTGTTGCTCCTGCGAATCTGTATGAGCGGAGCCAATGTGCTGATACTGGATGAGCCCACCCGGAACTTTTCTCCCTTGTCTGGACCTGTGATACGAAAAATGCTGACCGAATTTCCGGGGGCTATTATCAGCATATCCCATGACAGGAAATATATCGGGGAGGTGTGCGAAAAGGTATATCGGCTGACAGAGGAGGGGCTCGTACTGGTGGAGTGAAAGCTGCTCCTGCGCGGTATTGTTTTTTCATGCCGTTTCGTGTAAAATGGGATACAGGATGTGAGAAGGATGCTTCAGGCAGGAGAAGAAGGAATGGTAAGGAAACGTTTCAGATTTACGGGCAGAGTGCAGGGCGTCGGGTTTAGAACCCGGGCAAAGTACGCTGCCGGCGGTATGTATATCACGGGCTGGGTGAGGAACGAACGGGACGGCTCTGTGGTGATGGAAGCCCAGGGGGCGGAAATAGCTATTGACCGGATGCTGATTATGATTAACAGAAGCAACTATATCCGGATCGAATCCATAGAGTCGGAAACCATTCCCCTTGTGGAGGATGAATCTTCTTTTACGGCATTGTAGCATGCAACTTAGAGATTAGCGCTGCGGCAGGCGTTTCAAATATCCGGAAAAGTTTTTGCCGGAAGGACTTGTACAGGACAGAAGTCTGTGTTATAGTAAATATAACATCTATTTTTTCCCAAATCGGAAGCAAATATTTGCTCCCGTGTATCGGCTTTTCGCCATCGATTCAGACAAAATAGTGAAACAGTGCACAAGACTGGCGAAAAGCAATTCTCCTGTCTGTGCAGGAACAGGAGGAACGAATGAAGGAAAGAAAAAACGTGCTGCCTGCGGAAGGACCGGCGACGGCAGCGGCTCTGACAACCAGGGAAAGTGGAACTTCACAGGGCATGGAAGGAAAGTACAATCAACACAACAGGGACATCAGCAGCAAGTCTATATTTGGCAATGCGGTCCTGTGCGCACAGTTTTTGCGGGATAACGTGGATATGCCGTTGTTCAGGGATGTGAAGCCGGAGGATATTGAAGACGTGTCCGAACGATATTATCCTTATCTGGGGACGGAGTTGAATTCGGATTCGGTGAAGAGGATTCGGATTCTGGATATTGAAAGGGGGAAGAAGGTCGGAAAAACGGAGCCGCCGTTTCTGGTATCGCTGATTGAACATAAGAGTCTTGTGGAATATGACGTTTCCATGCAGCTACTGCGGTATATGGTATGTATATGGACGGAGTACCGGAAAGAGGTGGAGAAGCTTCACGGTGGATGCAGCGGTCAAAAGAGATTTCGCTATCCTGTAATCATTCCTGTTGTGTATTATGAGGGCAGGCGGGAATGGACGGCGGACAGACATCTGTGCGGCAGAATCCGTGACAGCTCGGAGTTTATGGGGTGGATTCCCGATTTTCAATATGAGGTAGTCAGGATTCACGATTACAGCGACAGAGAGCTTTTGGAACGGGGAAATGAAATGTCCCTGATTATGTTGATTAATAAAATACAGAACACTATGGATCTGGAACGCTTTTTACAGATTCCGCCCGATAAAATGAATCGGATTATTCAGAATAGCCCGGAGCACGTCGTGGAGGTCTTGGTGACGGTTATGGAAAGTCTGTGCCTTAAAATAGACGCATCGGCGGAGGAAAGGTCGCAATGTGTTCGGAAAGTGAAAGTGCGAGATATGGGATATTTGTTTGAGAATATGGAGAAAATCAGCATACAGGAAGAACGCCGGAAGACAGAGGAGCAGCGTAAGAAGACGGAAGAAGAGCGCAAGAAGACGGAAGAAGAGCGCAAGAAGACGGAAGAAGAGCGCAAGAAGGCGGAAGAAGAGCGCAAGAAGGCGGAAGAAGAGCGCAAGAAGGCGGAAGAAGAGCGCAGGAAGGCGGAAGAAGAGCGCAGGAAGGCGGAAGAAGAGCGCAGGAAGGCGGAAGAGCAGCGCAAGAAGGCGGAAGAGCAGCGCAGGAAGGCGGAAGAGCAGCGCAAACGAGCCGAAGAGGCGGAAGCAAAGCTTCGACTTGCCGAAGAAAAAATAAGGCAGCTGCAAGATGAACTCGGGGATTGATGCAGTATCGGGCCGTATATGTTTTTGATCCATTCCCGAGGGCAAATATTGCTCGCTGAGTAATCGGCCGGATCAATTATGTATACTTTGGGCCAGTGTAATTAAGAAGGAGAAAAATGGTGGAAGGTAACAGGGCACAGGGCAGCAGGATGCCGGAAATCGGTTCGGAAGGCCGGCTCCGGCTTGGGAGGGATTTCTTTGCCAGGGATGGCATTACCGTGGCCAGGGGGCTTCTGGGCAAGATTCTGGTGCATGAAACGAAGACCGGCCCGGTTAGGGGGATCATCACCGAGGTGGAGAGTTATATGGGGGAGGAAGACAAGGGGTCCCATACCTATGGCGGCAGACGGACGGAGCGCACGGAGCCCATGTACCATGCCGGCGGGACCTCCTATGTCTATTTGATTTACGGCATGTATAGTTGTATGAACATTGCCGCCATGACGGAAGGGATTCCCCAGGCGGTTCTGTTACGCAGCGTAATTCCGGCGGACGGGGAATCCGAGCGGCGGATGATACAGCAGCGGCAGGAAGCAGCGGCAGGACGTCGGCGTCGGAGAGCAGAGGACGGGAAGTCAGGGAAGGTGAATCTTCCCTCCTTTGGAAAGCACCTTGCCGACGGGCCTGGCAAGCTCTGTATTGCCATGGGCATATCCAGGGCAGATAATGATATAGATATGACAGAGAGCGACAGCTTTTACGTGACTGAGGGAATTCTGGTGGAATCCTCGCAGATTCGGGCAGCCAGGCGCATTGGTATTGACTATGCGGAGGAAGCAGCGGAGTATTTGTGGCGGTTTTACATTGAGAAGGGTTATGACAAATGAGCTTAAGGTTTGTATTCGGTCCCTCGGGAGCAGGTAAGAGCAGACATCTTTATGAAGAGATTCTCCGCAGGGCAGGGGAAGATAAGAACAAAAATTTTCTGCTCCTTGTACCGGACCAGTTTACCATGCAGACCCAGAAGGATCTGGTCCTGCTGAGTGACCGCGGTGGTATTATGAACATAGACGTGCTCAGTTTCGGGCGGCTGAATCATCGTATCATGGAAGAGGTGGGGAAGGACGACACACCGGTGCTGGACGATACGGGGAAAAGCCTGGTGCTGCAGAATATAGCGGCGGATTTAAAAGAAGAGCTGCCGGTGCTGGGCAGCTTTCTGGGCAGACAGGGCTATATCCATGAGGTTAAAAGTGCTATCTCGGAGTTTATGCAGTACGGGATCAGCGTGGAGGATGTGAGTGGGCTCATAGAATTTGCGGAAAGACGGGGGGCCCTGGTACAGAAGCTGAAGGATCTGCAGACCCTGTACAGGGGATTTCGGGAGTACATACAGGGTAATTATATTACCACCGAGGAAACTCTGGACGTATTGTGCCGTTCGCTTTCAAAGTCCCGGCTGCTTCCCGGCAGCGTGGTAGTGTTTGACGGATTTACCGGATTTACACCCATTCAGAACAATGTGATTCGGGAGTTAATGCGGCTCTGCGGGGAAGTGATCGTAACGGTGACTATGGGTGAGGGTGAAGATCCCTATGAGCCGGGCGGGGAGCAGCGACTTTTCTACCTGAGCGGAAAGACCGTGGCGGATCTGGAGAGGCTGGCAAAAGATGCCCGAGCGGCAAGAGAACGGGATCTGTTCATATTGCCGGGAGATTCGTCCGTGGAAAGAGAGTGGAGAGACCGGCTGGAGGAAAAATGTGATGTAGTGTTCCGGGACAGACACCGTTTCAAGGACGCTCCTGCCCTGCGGCACCTGGAGCGCAGCCTGTTCCGGTACAATGTGCAGCCTTATGAAGGGGTACAGCAGGAAATCCGCATATTTGAGACCACCAGTCCCCGGGATGAAGTGCACCAGGCCGGACTGCTGATCCGGGAGCTGGTTCGGGAAGGCAGCCTGGCATACAGGGATATTGCCGTGATTACGGGGGATCTGGAGGGTTATGGTCCCTATGTGGAGACAGAGTTTGCACAGATGGAGATTCCCTGTTTCCTGGACAGGACCAGGGGTATTGTCTTAAATCCGATGGTGGAATATATCAAGAGCGCACTGGAACTGTATTTAAAGGATTTTTCCTATGAGGCCGTGTTCCACTACCTTCGCAGCGGGCTGGCGGATCTGGAGCCTGCGGAGGTGGACGTGCTGGAAAATTACGTGATTGAGACAGGAATCCGGGGCTATCGCTGCTATAGCCGCCTTTTTACGCGTAAGACAAGGGCAATGGGAGAGGATGAAGAGGAGCTGGCAAAGCTAAACTCGCTGCGGGAGCGGTTTTTGTCCCAGATTGAACTGCTGCACATGGAGGCCCGGGAACCGGTTCGGCATTATGTGGACAAGCTCTATGATTTTCTGATGCAGTCCGGGGTGCAGAGTAAACTGGCTTCTTATGAGGCGGAGTTTACAGGCCAGGGGGAGCTTTCGAAAGCCCGGGAATATGCACAGATCTACCGGTTGATTATGGAGCTGCTGGAGCAGATCCATGAGCTTCTGGGGGAGGAGATTATATCCCTGCAGGAATTTGCGGACATCCTGGAGGCAGGCTTCGGGGAGATTCAGGTGGGAATCATTCCCCAGAATGTGGATCGGGTGGTAGTGGGAGATATGGAGCGCACCCGCTTAAAGCAGGTGAAGGCGCTGTTTTTCCTGGGGGTCAACGACGGGAATATTCCCAAAAACGCCTCCAAAGGGGGGATCATCTCCGATATGGACAGGGAATTTCTGCGGGAGTCCCGGCTGGAGCTGGCTCCCAGCCCCAGGCAGCAGATGTTCATTCAGAGACTTTACCTGTACCTGAACATGACAAAGCCCTCCGAGAGGCTGTATCTGGCCTATTCCAGGGTAAACAGCGCAGGCAAATCCCTGCGTCCCGCCTACCTCATCGGTACAGTGCAAAGGCTGTTCCCCGGTATCCGCACGGAGTATCCGGAGCTTCGCAGCCCACTGGAACAGATTGTCACGGGACGGGAGGGTGCCGGATATCTTGCCAGGGGGCTGCGGGAGTATGCTGCGGGAGTTCTGCCTCCGGAAAAGGAGCGGGAGGTGTTTGCCATATATCAGGCCTTCGATGATGAGAAGCTTCGGGAGGAAAGGGACTTTCTGCGGGGAGCGGCTTTTAAGCGGTATCGTGACAGCGGGCTTTCGTCGGTAGTGGCGGAAGCACTTTACGGGAAATACCTGGAGAACAGCGTATCGCGTTTGGAGACCTATGCGGCCTGTGCCTACAGGCATTTCCTGCAATACGGACTTACTCTGAAGGAACGCCGGGAATTTTCCTTTGAGACGGCGGACATGGGAAACGTGTATCACGGAGTCCTGGAACTGTTTGCGGGAAAGCTGGAGGAGAGGCAGTATACCTGGTTTGATTTTCCGGAGGAGTTTGCAGAAAAGACTGTGCGGGAGGCATTGGAGCTGTTTGCTGCCTCCTATGGGGATACGGTGCTCTATAGCAGTGCCAGGAACGAGTATGCTCTCACCAGGATGGCAAGAATCCTCACCAGAACGGTGCTGACCCTGCAGAGGCAGCTGAAGAGGGGGAGCTTCCGGCCGGATGCCTATGAGCTTTCTTTCCGGTTTGCCGAAGATCTGGACAGCGTGAACATTAGCCTGTCCGGGCAGGAGAAGATGAGGCTGCAGGGGCGGATTGACCGTATTGATGTGGCGGAGGAGGATGGAAAGGTTTATGTGAAGGTAGTAGATTACAAATCGGGTGACAGGCACTTTGACCTGGCAGCGCTGTATTACGGGCTGCAGCTGCAGCTGGTGGTGTATATGAATGCGGCCCTGGAGGCAGAGGCAAAGAAGCATCCGCACAGGGAGATTCTTCCCGCGGCGCTTTTGTATTACCATATTGATGATCCTGCCGTGGAGTCACCGGTGGAGTTGTCGGAGGAGGAGATTGAAGAACAGATCGCCGGGCAGCTGCGGATGAAGGGGGTAGTCAGCAGTGAGCCGGGAATCGTGGAACGGTTGGACGGTGGCGAGTGGAGCAGGTCGGAGGTGATTCCCGTGGAACGGAAGAAGGACGGAACCTTCAGCGCCCGTTCCTCCGTATTGAGCGGCGGGGATCTGAAGACGGTGTCCGAGTATGTCTCCAGAAAGATAGCGGGAATCGGCAGGGAGATCCTGGACGGGAATATCTCACTGAATCCTTATGAGATGGGAACCGAGGAGGCGTGTACCTGGTGTGCCTTTAAGCGGGTGTGTGGCTTTGAGACTTCCCTGCCGGGCTGTGAGAAGCGGCAGCTGGAAAGTTTGGGGCGGGAAGAGGCACTGAAGAGAATGCGGGAGATTCCTAAAAAGGAATCCGATTAATTTTTTAGCATTGTAGTTGTTCTGCAGGAAGGACTGTGGAAATATTTCCCCACGGAACTAAGAGACCGAACATACGAAGAATTACTTATAGGTAGACGGCGCTTTATGGAATCAGGAAATAAAAAGTATAGATAAGTCAGGAGTCATAAGTTATGCCGGTAACATTTACAGCGGAGCAGCAGGAGGTAATAAATTTAAGAGATTGCAGCATTCTGGTGTCTGCGGCAGCCGGCAGCGGGAAGACGGCTGTGCTGGTGGAGCGGATCGTCAAGATGGTCTGCGACGAGGAGAAGCCGACGGACATTGACCGCCTGCTGGTGGTGACCTTTACCAATGCGGCGGCTTCGGAAATGCGGGAGCGGATTGCGGCAGGAATTGCGGCAAGGCTGGCGGAGCGCCCGGATTCTGAGCATATCCAGCGGCAGGCTGCATTGCTGCACAATGCCCAGATTACTACCATCGACAGTTTCTGCCTGTTCCTGTTACGAAATCATTTCAATGAGATCGGCCTGGATCCTGCCTTCCGTATTGCGGACGAAGGAGAGATCAGGCTGATGGAGCAGGATGTTCTGCAGGAGCTGCTGGAAGATTTTTTCGCTACGGAAAGTGAGTCTTTTCGGTATTGTGTCGAGTACTTCTGTCCCGGGGGCAGGGAAAGCGCCCTGGAGCAGCATATTCTGAATCTTTCCCGGTTTGCGGCGGGTTTTCCCTGGCCGGAGGAATGGCTGGAGGAGAGGCGGAAGGACTACGGGGACGCCGGGGTGGAGGCATTGTGTGAGAGCGACTGTGGCAGATATTTGGCAAAGCATCTTGAGTCCTTGATTGAGGGCTGGATACAAAAGCTGGAGCGGGTGCAGGCACTCTGCCTGGAGCCGGACGGCCCGTATATGTACGGGGAGCTGGTGGAGGGAGAGCTGGAGCAGATGGAGAGTCTGAACAGATGCACCGGGCTGGCGGAATATGCGGCGAAGCTTCCGGCAGTACAGTTTGGCCGGCTTTCATCCAAAAAGGATGACAGCGTGAACGGTGAAAAGCGGGAGCTTGCGGCTGCCGTGAGGGCGGAGGTGAAGAAGAGCGTCCAGGCTACGGCGGAGAGATTCTTTGCCACTCCCTTGGAGCTGGCTGTCTCCCAGGCTTTAAGCTGCAGGGAGCCGGTGGGTACACTGATCGATCTGGCACTGGACTTCAGAAGGCGGATGGCGGAAAAAAAGCAGGAGAAGAAGGTGGTGGATTTCGCGGACGTGGAGCATTTTGCCCTGGATATTCTCCTGAGAAAGGAAGAGGGGGAGATCAGGCCCAGCCGGGTAGCCTTGGAGTATCGTCAGTATTTTGCGGAGATTCTCATAGACGAGTATCAGGACAGCAACTTGGTACAGGAGATTCTTTTAAGTGCCGTTTCCGGGGAGGAAGAGGGACATTTCAACCGCTTTATGGTGGGAGACGTCAAGCAGAGTATATACAAGTTTCGGCTGGCCAGGCCGGAGCTTTTCCTGGAAAAATACCATAGTTATCTTTCCGTGACGGAGGGAGGTTTCAGGCGCAGGATTGATTTGACCAGGAATTTCCGCAGCCGCCCTCAGGTAATCGAGGCAGTAAATGATGTGTTTTCGAGACTTATGAATGAAAAGACAGGAGGGCTTGCTTATGATGAGCGGGCGGCTCTTTATGCCGGCGCCTCATATCCGGAAAACACGGGTAACGAAAGCGAGCTGATCCTGGTGGAAAAGCCCGGGGAGGATGGCAGGCCGGAAGCCCGGCTGAATGCCAGACAGGCGGAAGCCATGGCAATAGCGGCAAAGATCAGGGAGCTGCGCAGGGAGTTTACCGTGACGGACAGGGGGGACGGGGGTCTGCGTCCCGTCGAATATTCGGATATGGTTATTCTGCTGCGGGCCACCAGCGGCTGGGATGAGGAATTTAAGGCGGTGCTGGAGGAGGAGGGCATTCCGGTTTATATTACATCCAGGAGCGGTTATTTTGGGGCTGCGGAGGTTCAGGAGCTGCTGCAGCTTTTACGGGTATTGGACAACCCCCGTCAGGATATTCCCCTGTTTGGGGTGATGAAGTCTGTTTTCGGAGGCTTTACCGAGGATGAGATCGCGCTGATTCGAAGCGGCGGCAGGAAATGTAGCCTCTATGAGGCAGCAGAGCTGCTTGCGTCAGGAGGGGAAGGGGACGTGGAGGGGACGTTGGAGGCGCAGAAGTACAGGGCGCTGCGTGACAGGACGGCGGCCTTCCTTCAGAGAATAGACGAATATCGCCGCTGTACGGTATATATGCCTGTGCGGGAGCTTCTGACAAGGCTGATAACGGACTTTGATTATCTGAATTATGTGACTGCCCTTCCTGCAGGCGGAAAGCGTCGTGCCAATGTGGAGATGCTGCTGACCCGGGCTTCGGAGTTTGAGAAAACCAGCTATTTCGGGCTTTTTCATTTTATCCGTTATATGGAGCAGCTGGAAAAATACGATGTGGATTACGGGGAAGCGGAGCTTCTGGACGAGAACGCCAATGTAGTGCGGATCATGAGCATCCATAAAAGCAAGGGTCTGGAATTTCCCGTTACCTTCGTGGCAGGCCTGGGCAAGCGTTTTAACATGCAGGATGGGAACAGGTCCCTGATTCTGGACATGGACCTGGGGCTGGCTACGGATTATATGAACCCGGTAAGGCGTCTGAAAAACAAGACTCTGCGCAGAAACATACTGATGCGGAAGTCCCGGGAGGACAGCCTGGCCGAGGAACTAAGAGTGCTTTATGTGGCGATGACCCGTGCCAGGGAGAAGCTGATCCTCACGGCATCCCTGGAAAACGCTGCGGAAAGATGGGAACTGTTTGAGCGGGCAGGAAGCGGTAGCCTGCTGTATCCGGATTTTATAGAGAGCGGAAGTTACCTGGATTTCCTGCTGCCTGTTGTGGGGAATACCGGCCTCAGGGTGACTGTTTTGCAGGAAGAGGAGCTGGCGGCAGGAGAGTTTCGGGAGCGGCTGGAGCTGGGCGACAGGGCAGGCAGGCTGGCCCTGGCAGGGGAGCTGGCGGATCAGGAAGCGCTGCAGAGACTGCGGGAACGTCTGCAGGGCAGGTATCCCTTCGAGAATCTGGCGGGACTGTATACCAAGACCACGGTGTCTGAGCTGAAGATCGCCGCCATGGCGGATCGGGATGAGGCAGCCTATCATACTTTCGAGGAGAAGGAAATACAGCCCTATATCCCTTCCTTCCGCAGGCAGGAGGAAAAGATCAGCGGCGCAGTCAGAGGTAACGCGTACCACCGGGTCATGGAGCTGCTGGATTTTGGGCAGATTCTGGGCTCGGAAGATTCGGGACGGTTTCATCAGGAGCAGACAGCCCAGGCGCTGGAGGCTTTTATAAAGCAAGAGGTGGAGAGCAGGCGGCTGCGGGAGGAGTATGCTCAGGCGGTAAACAGGAAAAAAATACTCCGCTTCCTGGAGTCGGAGCTGGCTTACCGTATGTGGCGGGCGCAGAAGTGCGGCAGACTATATCGGGAGCAGCCTTTTGTTATGGGGATCAGTGCCTCCAGGCTTGGAGAAGGATTTCCGGATTCGGAAAGCGTACTGATCCAGGGAATTATAGACGTATTTTTCGAAGAGGAGGACGGAATCGTCCTGTTGGATTACAAGACAGATTCCGTCTCCTCGATGAGGGAACTGTGGAACCGATATGAGACCCAGCTGGATTACTACAGCCAGGCTGTTTGTAAGCTGACGGAGAAGCCGGTGAAGGAGAGGATACTGTATTCCTTCCATCTGGAGCAGTATGGGGAAAACCCTGCAGCCGGCTCCCGGGCAGTTATTCCTGCAGGAGGATCAGCTTCTTTGTCTGGGGAAGCTTCAGCAGGGCAGCCGCACCCGCAAGAGTGAGAATCAGCTCCGGCAGCATGTAAAATCCGTTGTATAGGAAGCTGTACAGATAAGTATTATCCGTTGAAAAGCCTGTCCACAGCTCGCCGACACTTTGCCAGATAACGGCGCCGCTTAAAAAGTGGCAGACAAAACGCAGGCCGACGGCCAGGGCGATGCCGCCCATCCAGCCGGGAAATTTCATCTTTCGGAAAATGCCGGCAATTCCCAGTACGGCAAAGGCGCCGATGTAGTCCAGAAAAATGCAGGCAATGAGCATGGAGGGGGTCAGCCCCCAGCCGAAAAGACCCTTCATGGCCCCCTGGGCAAACTGGATCAGGCCATACAGAAGGGATACCGTAAATCCGGCCTTAAGACCCCTGCGGATAGAGAAGATGACAATGGGGAGCATTGAGAGCAATGTGACGGTGCCGCCCCAGGGCATCTGTATGATGGGAATGAAACTGAGTACGGTGGCAAGGGCAGCCATAACGGCGCCTTCCACCAGGATCTGAAGTTTGGTGCTGCGCATAAAAAAATCCTCCTTGTGTTGGTTTAGGAGGAGGCACGAATCCGCAAAAATGCGGATACAGAAAGGCTGCAGACAAAGGTGCGGAGTCTGCGGATGTCCTTGCTGTGCTGCTTCCATACGCCGGTACTAACCGGATCATGTAGTGAGGGTTAGAAACGGTCAATGCCGTTTCAATCTCAGCGATGTGCTCCCCTAGCGTTTATGCAGTTACATGTGATATACTATAAAGTGGTTTGGCAGGGTTGTCAAGAAAGAATTAATAAAAGCGGAACCGACAAAAGATTTGTGAGGTATTACGAAATGAAAAGTACAAAGGGCAACAGGTTGGAAAACAAAATCAAGATGGACAGGGTCTATGCCCTTTTGGAGGCTTACAGATCCGGTCGGCTTGGGGGAGAGAAAATGCCGGAGGAGGAAAATCCGGGGCTGGACAGGGGAAGCCAGGAGAACTATATCTATTTTACACTTCCCATGGCGCTTAATTATCAGAGAAATTCCTATATCCTGTGGGAGTGTGCCAACAAAGCCTGGCATGATGAGAGCACCCGTGATATTTTCAGTATAGCGGCCGTGACAGACATGGGCGAGGACGAACTGCGGGATAAGCTGATGCGGCATAAAGTAGCTTTGCAGCGTACCCGCCATCCGAATACCTGGAAAACGCTCTGCCGGACGTTCCAAAATCATTTCGGCGGTGATGTGCGGAGATTGTTATCGGAGAATGAATATTCCGTGCAGCGTATCAAGACGTATATGACGGAGCACAGGAAGGAGTTTCCTTATCTGAACGGAAATAAGATCAGCAACTACTGGTTATATGTGCTGGAGCAATACACCGATGCCAGGTTTACAGACAGAGAACATATCACGGTAGCTCCGGATACCCATGTGATCCAGGCCAGTGTGCAGTTAGGTGTCATTTCCAGGGAGGAAGTGGCCGGGACGAAAGTGCAGAAGTTGGTCGCTGCGCGTTGGCAGGAGCTTTTAAAGGGAACGGAGCTGGCCCCCATAGATTTGCATACGCCGCTGTGGCTGTGGAGTCGGGGGAAATTTCAGGTTGAAATCTGAGAAAGTGCGGGAATGGGGAAGACTATGAAGGGTTCAAAGACGGTCATAGGTATTCTGGCTCATGTGGATGCGGGAAAAACTACTCTTTCGGAGGGGCTGCTTTATACTGCGGGGGTGTTGCGGAAATTGGGCAGGGTGGATCATGGGAATGCTTTTCTGGATCATTTTGCACTGGAGAGGGAGCGGGGAATTACCATATTTTCCAAACAGGCCAACCTTAGCTGGAAGGGGCTGGAGCTGGTGCTGCTGGACACTCCGGGGCATGCAGACTTTTCTGCGGAGACGGAGAGAACCCTGCAGGTGTTGGATTACTGTCTGCTGGTGGTCAGTGGTGCGGATGGGATTCAGGGACATACGGAGACCCTCTGGAAGCTGTTGAAGCGATACGGGATTCCCGTTTTTCTGTTCATTAATAAGATGGATCAGCCGGGGACGGACAGACAGGCGCTGATGAAAGAGATCCAGAGCAGACTGGGAAGTGAGTGCATAGAGTTTGGCAGTCCCGAGGAAGGAGCCGACCGGTGGGGGAGGGAAGATACTGCCGGGCGAGAGAATCCCGGGGGGAGAGGAGGGCTCGCCGTTCAGGAGAATCCTGCCGGGTGGGAAGACCTTGCCCTGGGGAGCGAGGAACTGATGGAGGAGTACCTGGAGACAGGGAAGATGACGGACGAATCCATTGCCCGGGCAATTGCCGGGAGGCAGGTATTTCCCTGCTATTTCGGGTCTGCCCTGCGCCTGGAGGGAGTGGAGGAGCTTTTGGAAGGTCTGCGTCGTTTTATATCGGTAAAGGAGTATCCGGAAGACTTCGGGGCCAGAGTTTATAAAATATCCAGGGATTCTGCAGGAAATCGGCTGACCCATCTGAAGGTGACAGGGGGAGTGCTTCGGGTAAAGATGCCGGTCAATCATTACGCCGATGGAGCGAGTGGGGATGAGGCATGGGAGGAGAAGGCAGATGCCTTAAGAATTTATGGCGGAGGAGGGTTTCAGGCCGTTGACCGGGTGGAGGCAGGAGCGGTCTGTGCGGTGACGGGTTTAAGCCGGACCATTGCGGGTCAGGGATTGGGGCATGAGGGTGCAAGTGAGCAGCCGGTATTGGTGCCGGTTCTGAACTACCGGATGGCGCTGCTTCCCGGGACGGATATGGTGAAGGTTCTGGGACAGATGCGGAGTCTGGAAGAAGAGATACCGGAGCTGAATGTGGTCTGGCGGGAGGCTGTACAGGAGATTTCGCTTCAGGTCATGGGGGAGGTGCAGACAGAAGTCTTAAAGCGCCTGATTGCAGATCGCTTTTCCCTGGAGGCAGAATTTGACGGCGGGCGGCTGCTGTACCGGGAAACCATTGCATCCACAGCGGAAGGAATCGGACATTTTGAGCCCCTGCGGCATTATGCGGAGGTGCATCTGTTGCTGGAGCCCGGGGAGCCGGGGAGCGGGCTGGAGTTTGCCGTCAGCTGCAGTGAGGATGAGCTGGACAGGAACTGGCAGAGGCTGATTCTCACTCATTTGGAGGAAAAGACGCATCTCGGGGTGCTGACCGGTTCGCCTGTAACGGATATGAAGATCACGCTGCTGACAGGAAGGGCACACTTGAAGCATACCGAGGGCGGGGATTTCAGGCAGGCTACCTACAGGGCCCTGCGGCAGGGACTGATGCAGTGTGAAAGCATTCTGCTGGAACCGGTATTTTCTTTTACGCTGGAGGTGCCCCTCGATCAGGTGGGACGTGCCATGTCCGATATTCAGCGGATGTGCGGCAGCTTTGCGCCTCCCGCAACGGAGGGGGAGACAGCCGTTCTCACCGGGAGTGCCCCGGTGTCCACCATGCAGGATTACCAGAGGGAGGTGATAGCCTACACAAAGGGGCGGGGCAGGCTGAGCCTTGTGCTGAAGGGATACGAGCCTTGTCACAATGCGGAAGAGGTAATCATGGAAATCGGCTATGATGCGGAAGCCGATACGGAGAATCCATCCTCATCTGTGTTCTGCGCCCATGGGGCAGGATTTCTGGTGGGCTGGCAGGAAGTGGCCGGGTATGCTCATGTGGAGAGCGGGTGGAAGCCGGGCGGGGCGGACGGCGCTGCGGCTTCGACGAAAATGGAACTCGCCGCGGAATACGATACCGGGAGCGTCGGGGCAACAAACGGGCAGAAGCGGACCGGTCAAAGCAGCCGTTCCGTAGTCAGCCAGACAGGAAAGGGACGGTCTGACTATATCACGGAGGAGGAGATTGAAGAAATCTTTCAGCGCACCTATGGAAAGAGTGTGCAGTCCTATGAGCCTTATCGGTATCATCAGCAGAACACCAGCGGCAACGGTGAAAGCAGTGAGGTTTCCGGCAGGCACACAAACGGAAGCAGCGGAAAATCCAAAACGGACAGGCAGACGGCAGAAAAGGCGGAGGAACGTCTTCAGGAGGTGCTCCTTGTGGACGGCTACAATATCATTTTTGCCTGGGAGGAGCTGCGGAGTCTGGCGGAGGTGAATATTCAAAGCGCCAGAGACAAGCTTATGGATATATGCTGCAATTATCAGGGGTATAGCGGCGCTGCCCTGATTCTGGTCTATGATGCCTACAGGGTAAAGGGAAACCCGGGTTCCGTGCAGAAGTATCACAACATCTATGTGGTGTATACCAAAGAGGCGGAGACCGCAGATCAGTATATAGAAAAAACCGTTCATGAGATCGGCAGAAAACGCCGGGTGACAGTGGCTACCTCGGACGCCCTGGAGCAGATGATTATTTTGGGGGACGGGGCTGTGAGAATGTCTGCGAGGGGGTTTTATGAAGCGGTGGAGGATGCGGGCCGGTGCATACGGGAGGAGTATCCGCAGGGAGGAACGCTTTCTCAAAGGATTCAGATACCTTAATATCTGTAACCCTTGGAATGAGAGGAGGATTTTAATCCCAGAGTGCATGACAGGGAGCAGGAATATACCGTCGAGTATATTTTTACCAGGGTTCCGGAGCATTGGCATATAGATGTTTATCGGGGATGAAGAGAAGGACGGCCAAACGGTGCGGAACGCGGGCTGCAGGTTTATACCGGTCAGGCGGACGGGAATGCCGGGGATGGCATACGGGATTTATTTGGATTAGAGGCACTTTTGCAAAAATAAATTGTAGGAGATATTTTCCAGAGAATATGTTATACTGTTCATGAATGCAATGGGTGTGTACTGCGAAGGTAAAGAAACAGCATCAGGCGAGAGCCGTAAGACGTTGTCCGAGACAGGCTTACGATTATGGGGAGAAGATGCAGGGGCTGCCTGCGTAATCATAGGAGGGTGGTATGAATACAAATAGGATTCCGTTTTACAATAACTGGACTTTTCTGCGGACAGATCTGCATGTTACGATGGGGGAGATTGAGAATCAGAAGACAAGATTTGTTCCTGTGGAGTTACCTCATGACTGGTTGATTTATGACGCGAAAAATCTGTATCAGGACGGCTGCGGCTGGTATCGCAAGGAATTTGAGCTGGTGACTGGCGAGATAGAGGATCTGGGCGGAGAGCTGGGATCGGAAACTACCGCCGGGACGGAGGACGGCTCAGAAACGGAAAGGATTTTTGCCCGGATACACAGGGAGGAAAAGGTGATCCTGCGGTTTGACGGGATTTACATGAATTCCACGGTGTATGTCAACGGTACGAAAATAGGTGACTGGAAATATGGCTATTCCACCTTTGATATGGATATAACCTCAGCGCTGGTGCCCGGAATGAATCTGCTGACAGTACAGGTGCGCTATCAGTCACCCAACAGCAGGTGGTATTCGGGGGCCGGTATTTACCGGAAGGTGTGGCTGAAAGTCTGCCCTGCCGTTTATCTGCCGTTGGACGGGACTTATGTGACAACGAGGAAGGCTGACGGCGGTTTTGAGCTGGAAGCCGAGACGGAAGTGGCGGGGAAGCTGGACTTAAATGTGGTCTGCCGCTATCGTCTGTGGCAGGGGGAAGAACTGGTGCAGGAGCTTGGCCGGGTCCCGGTGAGCATGTCTGCCGTGAGCGTTCGGGGGGCTGAGTCTGTCAGTGAAGGTGATTCCGATATTCCCGGGGGAGAAGGGGCTGTGCCGTATTCCGCAAGTGCTGCTGAAACGACGGGACAGTCCACTTTGCGGGCGCTTATCCGGGAGCCAAAGCTGTGGGATATTGAGGATCCTCAGTGTTATCGCCTGACCGTCGAGCTCTGTCTGCAAGGCAGGGAGACCGTAATTGACAGCCAGAATATAACGGTGGGTTTCCGTACTTTGGAGCTTACCACCGACAGAGGCCTGTTCTTAAACGGAAGACATGTGAAAATACATGGGGTCTGCGAGCATCATGATCTGGGCTGTCTGGGGGCGGCATTCCATGTGCCTGCCATGGAACGAAAGTTTCGGATGCTGCAGAAGATGGGAGTCAATGCCATTCGTACCAGCCACAACATGCCTGCGCCGGAGCTGATGGAGCTGGCTGACAGGATGGGCGTGCTCATCTTAAGCGAGGCCTTTGATATGTGGGAGCTTCCCAAGACGAAGTATGACTATGGCAGATTTTTTAAGGAATGGTGCGAGAAGGACGTGCGTAGCTGGGTGCGCCGAGACAGGAATCACCCCAGCCTTCTGTTGTGGTCCATTGGAAATGAGATTTATGATACCCACGCGGACGAGCATGGGCAGGAGATCACCCGGAGGCTGATGAAGGCTGTGCGGGAACATGATCCGAAGGAAAATGCCATGATTACCATCGGCTCCAATTATATGCCCTGGGAGAATGCCAGGAAGTGTGCGGATATTGTCAAGGCAGCCGGCTATAATTACGCGGAGAAATATTATGAAGAGCATCATGCAGAGCATCCGGACTGGATCATGTACGGCAGTGAGACTGCCTCTGTAGTGCAGAGCCGGGGAATCTATCATTTTCCCTTAAAGCAGGACATATTGTCCGATGAAGATGAGCAGTGCTCCTCTCTGGGCAATTCCACAACCAGCTGGGGGGCCAGAAGCTGGGAGAAATGTATTACAGATGACAGGGATCCGGAATATATTTGGGGACAGTTTATCTGGACGGGCTTCGACTATATCGGTGAACCTACACCTTACCATACCAAGAATTCTTATTTTGGACAGATCGACACCGCAGGCTTTCCCAAGGATTCTTACTATGTCTTTCAGGCGGAGTGGACGGACGGGGAAAAAGCTCCCATGGTGCATCTGTTCCCTTATTGGGATTTCAACCCGGGACAGATGATCGATCTGCGGGCATGTACGAACGCACCTGAGGTGGAGCTGTTTGTAAATGGGGTATCTCAGGGGAGAAGGACAATCGATCATGTCCGTGGGCTTAAACTGATCGCTGACTGGCAAGTGCCCTATGAACCCGGTACCATTACGGCAGTGGCATATGATAAGAACGGCAGGGAGGTGGCAAGGGACAGCCATGCTTCCTTTGGAGACAGTAAAAGAATCCTGCTGTCGGCGGACAGGCAGGAGCTGAAGGCAGATTGCGAGGATATGTGTTTTGTCACGGTAGCGGTGACGGATGAAAACGGTAATCCCGTGGAGAATGCCGCGGATTATGTGAAGGCTGAGCTTGCCGGGCCCGGCCGGATTCTGGGGCTGGACAACGGTGACAGCACGGATTACGACGATTATAAGTCAACGGTGAGAAAGCTGTTTTCCGGCAAGCTGCTGATCGTGGTGGGAAGTACTGCAGAGGAAGGGGAGCTTGTGCTGACGGTCAGAGGAAGGGGCCTGGAGACAGGGACACTTAACCTGACTGCGGTAAAGCCCGGCGGGAGCGTGACGGTTAAGCCTTTCCTGGAGGATTGCGGGAGACGTGACGTGGCCGAATTTCCGTCCAGGGTTCCCATCAGAAAGCTGGAGCTTCGTTCCGAAGGCAGCCATGTACTGTCCCCGGAGCAACAGGAGATGACGGTGGAGGCTTTGCTTTATCCGGCGGATACCACGGACAGGAAACTGGTCTGGAAGGCAGTGAACCCGGGCGGCATAGAGCTTCACAGCGTGCAAATCGAGGAATACACGGATGTACAGGGCAGAAACCTGGCCAGGGTAAGGGCCTTGGGAGACGGAATATTTTATGTGCGCTGCATGGTGAAGCATGGGAACCGGGCAGCCCTTATATCCCAGCTGGAATTCCGGGCGGAGGGCCTTGGGCAGGCCAGCATAAATCCCTATGAGTTTGTGTCTGCGGGGCTGTACACGAAAGCGATCGGAGCTATAACCAGTGGAAACGAGAAGGGGATCGCTACAGCCCGGGATGAGGCCAGCGGTGTGGTATTTTCCGGTGTGGATTTCGGAGAATACGGTTCCGACGAGATTACACTGTCCGTATTTTCCCTCTCGGGAGATCCGGTGACCATAGACATTTGGACAGGTGCGCCCTACGAGGCGGGAAGCAGGCTGATTGATACGGTAATCTATCAGAAGCCCTCCATATGGAATGTTTATCAGGAGGAGACATATCGTCTGCCGGAGCGGATTCGGGGCGTGGATGACATTGGTTTTATGCTGCATGAAAAGGTGCATGTCAAGGGGTTTGTCTTTCATAAGCAGGAGAAGGCCTTCGGGAAGCTTTACGGCGGCGAGGCCAGTGCCATCTATGGCGACAGCTTCAAACGTGACGGGAATATTGTGGGAGGTATTGGCAATAATGTGGTAATCGTGTATGAAAATATGGACTTTGGCCAGCCGGGAGCAGACAGGGTTATGATCTGCGGGTGGACTCCCCTGCCTGCCAATACCATCCATATTCATTTTACGGAGGAAACAGGGGAGACTGTGAACCGTATTGTGGAATTTAGAGGAGATGGTGGTAAGGAGCAGACTTTCCGGATTCAGCGACTTCAGGGGAAAGGTAAGATCGAGCTGGTATTCCTGCCCGGAAGCAATTTTGATCTGGAGGCCATACAGTTTACTTGACGATTGTCTGCAATGATTATTAAAATACCGACATATGTGTTATGATATAACAGTTTTATGGTTTTGGAAAATGGATGCCCGGGGCTGCTGCAGCTTTTGCGGCGGCGGGGTTGCTGATTGGAGAAAATTTTATGCTGCATTTCGGGATACCTGATACCTATGATTCACTGTTGGCGCTGGTGGGCATTTTGTTTGCATTCGGCATCACAGTACTTATTACCAATAAACTGCAGGGAATTCTGCCTAAGGATGCGGGGCGGGAGTATGCCCATGACGGGAAGCTCTCTGCGGGAAAGCCCAGAGGAGCGGGGATTGTATTTGTGCTCTGCTTTGTGGCGGCGGCCCTGCTGTTTGCACCCCTGAAGGCGGAGATAATTATTTATCTGATCTTAATGGCCGTCTGTATGATAACCGGCTTCCTGGATGACGCTTCCAGGATGCCCTGGGGAGAGTATAAAAAGGGCTTTCTGGATCTGTGTGTGGCGGCGCTGGTGGCCATGACCTATTTAAAATATAATTCCAATACCATAGAGTTGGCGCTGTTTCATGTAAAGCTGACTATCCCGCCGGTACTGTTTGCAATACTGATTGTCATTCTGGTGTGGGTTTCCGTGAATGTGACCAACTGTGCGGACGGCGTGGACGGACTTTCAGGGACGCTGACCATTATCTCCGTCATGACGGTGTATATCGTGGACGGGATCCTGGGGAGGGGAGGGGATTTCTCTTTCCTGATTTTGCTGTTTTCGGCGTGCATTTTAGGGTATCTTTGGTATAACGCTACCCCCAGCAGGCTGTTGATGGGGGATGCGGGTTCCCGTTCCATGGGGTTGTTTATCAGTATAGCCGTACTCAAGACCGGCTGTCCTGCACTTTACATTCCCATTGCACTGGTGCTGATTCTGGACGGAGGGCTGGGCCTGGTGAAGGTGGCGCTGCTACGTTTTTTAAAGATACGGATATTAAAGAATACCAGGACACCTCTGCACGATCATGTCAGAAAGGCGTGGGGCTGGTCCAATACCCAGACGGTGTTTCGTTTTGCCATTATCCAGATTATTCTGTCGGCGGCAGTGATCTGTGGATTACAACAGGGGATGCCGTAATAAGGCAAGAACAGAGGGAGCGGGAAGGAGAGTGTTAAAAAATGTACGATGAACTGACAGCCGGGGATATAAAGAAGATGGAAGAGGAGATTGAGTACCGCAGGCTGGTGGTGCGCCCCAAAGCATTGGAAGATGTAAAGGAAGCCAGGGCCCATGGGGATCTCAGTGAGAATTTTGAGTATCATGCGGCAAAAAAAGTAAAAAATCAGAATGAAAGCCGTATTCGTTATCTGGAGAGGATGATCAGGACAGCTAAAGTGATTTCCGAGGACTCCGCAGAGGACGAGGTGGGCATGAATAACACGGTGACAGTGGAATTTGCGGACGACGGGACAGTGGAGACGTACAGGATCGTTACTACCGTCCGGGGCAATTCACTGGAGAACCTGATCAGCAACAAGAGTCCCCTGGGGGAGGCACTGCTGGGTAAGAAGGTGGGTGACCTTGCCCATGTAAAGGTGAACGATACGGTAAGCTATGACGTAAAAATTTTAAAAATAGAAAATACGGTGGACGACGGAAGCGACAAGCTACGCAGTTATTAAGGAGGTTGGTGTGAAAAATTATTTACTGTTTGACCTGGACGGAACGCTGACGGATCCTAAGGTGGGGATCTGTACCTGTGTGCAGTATGCGCTGGCCTCTTTCGGTATAGAGGAACCGGATATTGACAAACTGACACCCTTCATCGGTCCTCCCTTAAAGGATAGCTTCATGGAGTTTTATCGCATGGACGAGCAGCAGGCGGAGAGTGCCGTGGCAAAATACAGGGAGCGTTTTCAGGATAAGGGGCTGTTTGAAAACGAACTGTATGAGGGAATCTCCGAGATGCTGGAAGCTTTAAATTCCAGGGGAATGTTCCTGGCAGTGGCCTCCAGTAAGCCCACGGTGTTTGTGGAGCGGATACTGGAGCATTTTCATATAAAGAAGTATTTTAAGGTCATCGTTGGCAGTGAGCTGGACGGTACAAGAGCACACAAGGACGAGGTGGTGGATGAGGCTCTGCGGCAGCTGTTTGGCGATAAGCCTGTGGATAAGGGGAAGGTTTACATGATCGGAGACCGCAGATTTGACATAGAGGGAGCCAGGATCATGGGAGTGGAAAGTGTGGGAGTTACCTATGGTTACGGAGATATGGAAGAGTTGCGGGAAGCGAAAGCAGATTACATTGTGCGGTCAGTGGAGGAGCTGCGGGATTTCCTGCTGCGGGGCACGGAGGATGCAAAGAAAGGCCTGACCTTTCGGGTAGTCTGGCAGATGATCTATTCCTTCCTGATGTTTGTCCTGATCAGGACGATCGCAATATCACTTACGATGAATGTATATCTTTTGATCTCAAACAGTATACCGGGGTTTCCGTTTGTTCTGCTTGATGAGGAGGGAAAGGCTCAGGCAGTCACCGGAAACGGTTCTGCCGTTGCGCAGATCATCGGCTTTATCGCGGGGGCGGCAATCATATGGAAGACGGCAAAGGCCATGATCAAAAGGGCGGAGAAGGATTCCCGACTGTTACATATCAAGAGGGAACCGGTGCAAAATTATCTGATTCTGGGAGGAATGACGCTGGGAGCCATGCTGGGACTGAATATGCTGCTGGACCTGACAGGGGTAACGGATAATTCCGCCACTTATCAGATCGTTGCAGAGCAGCAGTACTCCGCCGATATATGGCTGGCCATATTTCTCTATGTGCTGGCAGCGCCTCTTGCGGAGGAGCTGTTGTTTCGGGGTATTATCTATAATACGCTGCGGGGGTCCGTGGGCCGTCCGGTAATTGCCATGCTGATGGCGGCAGTGTTCTTTGGCGTTTATCATGGCAATTTGGTGCAGGGAATTTACGGATTTCTCATGGCCTGTCTGCTCATATATGGCTATGAGTACTTCGGGGATTTCAGGGTGCCGCTGATCATGCACGCATCAGTGAACCTGATTTCGTACCTGCTAAGCAGTACTTCCCTTGCAGTATCCGGTTTCGTCTGTTGGCCGATTTGCGTGGTCTGCCTGTTTCTGCCTGCAGTCGGGCTGTTTCTCCTCAGCCGGCAGAGGAGGGTATTTTAGGTATGAAATTTTCCGTTGTTACGGTTGCGCTGAATCCGGGAAATAAGCTGCAGGAGACGTTGGACAGCGTGTTTTGCCAGACCTGTACCGACTATGAAGTGATTATCAAGGACGGGGGCAGTACCGACGGTTCCATGGACAGATGGAGGGAGGCAAAACAGGTTCGTTTTTTCCACATGCCGGACAAGGGCATTTATGATGCCATGAACCAGGCGGTGCAGCTGGCGGAGGGCGACTTTGTCCTTTTTTTAAACTGTGGTGATACGCTGGCAGACAGGAGTGTGCTGGAGCGGGTGGCGGAGCGGATCGACAGATCAGGGGAGCAGCCGCCCGTGATTCTGTATGGGGATACCGTCAGTGCCGGAACGGGAGCAACAATTGCCTCTCCGCCGAAGATTACGGGCTTTACCTGCTACCGCAACATTCCCTGCCACCAGTCCTGCTTTTACAGCAGGGATCTGTGCCGGGAGAAGCCCTATGACCTGCAGTACAAGATCAGGGCAGATTATGACCATTTCCTCTGGTGCCGTTACAAAGCGTCTGCCAAGTTTTTGTATCTGAATTTCCCGGTATCCGCCTATGAAGGAGGGGGATATTCTGAGAGCAGGGAAAACGCGGAACGTGACAGAAGAGAGCATAAGCTGATCACCGGGGAATATATGTCCCGGCCGGAGTTATTTTGCTATCGTGTGGTTATGGCGTTGACCCTTGCGCCTCTTCGGCGAAGAATAGCAGGCAGCAGGCTGTGTGCAGGCTTTTATCAGCGGTTGAAAAAGTTTCTGTACGGGGGAAAAAGGACATATGAAGAAAGAGATTGAGGAGTTATATGAAGGATTTTATCAGGTTGACGGATCTCAGACCAGGTGTATGAGATATTCCATATTGCGGATGAGGTCGGCAGTGGAAAGTACAGCGGTTTCCTGGCCGGAAAAAGCGTGATCCTGTTCTTTCCGGCTTCCAGTATCAGGACCCGGGTAACCAGTCAGATAATGGATCTGGGAAACAAGGGTGCCTTGTTAAACCCCTGCCCGCCATTTTATCGGGGGGTGGAGGTTTCCGAGGACGCAATACAATCGGAATACTTTGTGGGATATGAATTCAAAAAGAATCTGCTGGTGGTCCGGCAGGCTGTGATGATCTGGTGTATGCTGAATGCAGAAGCAGGATGAAAAATGCAGGGAAATTGTCAGCTGCAACAAATAGTTGCCTTATAGTTGGTGGAATGCAGCCGCATAAATTGGTATAGTATTTCCATGAATTTAATTTAAAGGAGGCTGATACTATGGAAGAAAGCAAGCTGTCAAAGAATATCGCGCGTTATAGAAAGGAAAGAGGGCTGTCACAGGAAAAGGTTTCCGAATATATGGGTGTGAGCCGTCAGGCGGTAACGAAATGGGAAAATGATCTGTCCAGACCCTGCTCCGAGCATCTGATCCGGCTGGCAGAGCTGCTGGAAGTAAGTGTTGATACCCTGTTAGGCAATGGGGAAGAGGCGGCGCCCTCGGTGCAGACAAAAATCGCTACAGGCAAAATACCGTGGATTCTTATGGGAATCTCTGCTTCCTGTATGCTGACATATATGGTCAACAGTATAATATGGGGCATTTTCAGCGCAGGAGTTCTGGTCTGTATGTTTATGATATGCGTTCCCGTACAGATGTTTCTGCATATCCTGTTTTCCAATGCGGTGAAAAATGATTCCTTCAATGGAATTGCGGGGTTTGATGATAAAACAGAATATAATATTTGTGAAGTAAAGAAGCTGCTGGTGCAGATGGATCTGCAGATCGGAATTCTGTCGGCGGTATTTGTTTTCCTGCTTTGCGTGGTGAATTGCATGGATTTCGGGACGGGATGGTTCAACAGCTTTTTGGTTGTCCTGTACGCAGTAAACCTTGTGGCAGTCGTGGAATTCAGCAATTACAAATGGACAGACAGGATATATCTCAGGGATGAGGATAAAAAGCGGGCCAGGCGAGGTATGCCGGTTACGGTGGTCTATACGGCGCTTGTAATTATAGGAATATGTATAACATATGTGATCTTTGAGGCGAAAGGAATTGAGAACAACACCTGGACGGCAATAAAGGCAGGTGGAATTTTGCTCCTGGGAATCCTGTCGGCAACAACGGGATTCATTGCAGAACACAGCCGGATCAAAAAGTGGGATCCTGCAGGTGCAGGGTATAGAACAGGCTGGGTAAGTATAATTTGTTTGTCTGCTTGTGTGATGCTGTATGTGATAATGTGTATAGTGGAAAGGGGAAAAGGATGATTATTATAATAACAGGTGCTTCTCATACGGGGAAGACGGCTCTTGCACAGAGATTGCTTGAAAGATATAGATTTCCATACCTGTCTATTGACCACTTAAAGATGGGACTGATCCGCAGCGGCTATACATCCCTTACGCCGGTAAGCGGGGATCAGGCGTTGACGGAATATTTGTGGCCCATTGTCCGTGAAATGATCAAGACGGCCATTGAAAACGAACAGCATCTGATTGTGGAGGGATGTTATGTGCCCTTTGACTGGGAAAAGGATTTTGAGCAGGAATATCTGGATCATATCAGGTATTATTGCCTTGTGCTGAGTGAAAACTATATTAGAAACCATTTTGCCGATATAAAAAAATATGCCAGTGTTGTAGAAAACAGAGGTGAGGATGAGGATTGTACTATGGAATGGGTGCTGAAGGAGAATGGTAAGGTACTCAGAATGTGCAGCCTTCATCATATTAAACCCATTCTCATTGAGGAAAAATACGAGATCGGGATTGACGCAGTGAGCGGGACAGTCTGTTTATGAAGTCACTCATGGCGCTGTGGCAGGCCGACACTTGACCGAAGAATCCGGATTAGGACGGCTGTCTGAAAGGCGTGAAGATCGTGAAGCTTGCCTGGGAAAAGGATACTGCTTCCGGACGTATGAAGCTGCAGGAAACGGATCAGATGTAATAGGAATTGTCCAAATAGATATTTTATGAAACATCCCGCGCATAAAATATCTATTTTTTTGAAATAGTATGTTGCATTATATAATAGTATGTGATATGATGAACCTGTCAAGAAACAATATTATAAAAATGAAAAAGCGAGAAAAGAATAAGAAACAGAAGGGAGAAGCAGAATGAACACACAGTTCAAAAAGGGAGCATTGGAGCTCTGTGTGCTGTCTCAGCTGACCAGGGGAGATAAGTACGGCTATGAGCTGACGGAGCGTATCTCGGTGGAGATGTCCATCGCCGGGGGCACGCTTTATCCGATCTTGCGGAAGCTGAAGGAGGATGATCGAGTTACTACCTATCTGGTGGAGTCAGAGTCGGGACCGGCCAGAAAGTACTATCGGCTTACAGATACGGGGAGACAATATCAGAGACGACTGCAGCAGGAGTGGGAAGAGTTTATTAAAGCGGTAAATGAGCTGATCTGGAATTGAGGCGGAGAAAAGGAGGAAGCAATGACGAAATCAGAATATATGGAAGCTTTGCAGAATAAGCTGGAGTGCTTTAACAGGGAGCTGCGCCAGGAGATCGTGGAGGATTATGAACAGCACTTTGCGGAAGGTATCGCGGCGGGTAAAACAGAAGAAGAGATTATGACGGAGCTGGGCAGCATTGAGGATATGATCCGGGAGCTTCCCGAGGAGGACATCATTCAGGAGGAAGCGGATGCTCAGACACAGGAGAGGGCAGAAAAAAGTATGCCGGAGCCCGGCAGGCAGAGTTACACTTATACGGGAGAGTATAAGGCTGTGGTAATTGACGGTGAAATTGCCGATGTCCGCCTGGGTCAGTCCGACGACGGCCGGATCCATACGGAATACACTAACAGCGATCCGGATTATTGTTATTATCAGTATGAGGAAAACGGTACCTTCTATGTAGGGGTAAAGCGGGATCAAAACAGCACCAGGGCTGCAAAAAGGGCGGTAAAGTTTATGCTCTTCGGGAAAACCGTGAAGGTGGATCTTGACAGCTCCTTTGAAAAGAATTTCAGGAACGTATGGAATGTTGGCGGTGGCGGCGATGCTGAACTGGAAATCAGGATTCCGTCGGGAATTTCCCGGGTTGAGGTGAAGACGCGTAATGCCGACATCGAGGTGCAGGATGTGGCGCCGGAGGAGCTGGATATGCGGACCACCAGCGGGGATATAGCAATCCGTCATGTAACCGTTGACAGGCTGAGCCTGAATTCCACCAGCGGAGACATTGCGGCAGAGCAGGTTTACAGCGGCAGTATGGATGTGCATGTGACCAGCGGAGATATGGCACTGGACAATGCGGAGACAGGGACCTTCCGTTTTCAGGGAGCCAGCGGGGACATTTCGGGAAACCATGTCCGGGGGAGCGTTGTGACCATCGGTACGGGAAGCGGTGATGTGGAGCTTGACGGTGCTTTTGAGAGGTATAGCGTGGGCACGGGAAGCGGCGATGTGGACATCAGGGTAAAGGCCGGGGCGAAAGAGGTGCGGGTCGGTACGGGAAGCGGTGATGTGGAGCTGGATGTGACAGAGGTGGAAAGTACGGAGGTAACCGTGGGCACGGGAAGCGGTGAAGCGGTTATTTACGGGTCTGATATGGCAAGGCATCATGTTACGATGGGCAGCTGTACCGTGGGCAACGGAGAATGCAAGGTGCGTGTGAGTACGGGAAGCGGCGATGCCGAAGTCAGACGCCGGGGATGAGTTCATTTGCCGTTTTGAGAACCGACCGGCACATTGTGGAGCTGCAAGCCTGAACCCAGGTTGGAGAATACTTTAGGGATTTTTGGGGAACTGCACGGTGATGTGCAGCTCCCCTTCTTTGCAGGCGGCATTTATGAAGCCGCCCATACGTTCAGTGAGTAATCTGGCGATGGACAGGCCAAGACCGGTGGAACCGCTGACGGACTCAATCGTATAAAAGCGGTCGAAAAGCTTTTCTACAATGACGGGGGTGAGTCCGGCAGCATGGTTGGTGAAAGTGACGGTGCCCTCCTCTGTCAAAGTAACCATGAGATCCCCGTCACTGTATTTTACAGCGTTGCTTATAATATTGATGAAGATCCGGGACAGAGAGGAGGGATCCAGAATTCTCATGACCGGCTGCAAGGGCATGGAAATAGCGGGGGTAATTCCACGCTGTTCCAGACTGTTCCAGTATGTCATAAGGCAGTCCTCCAGAACCCGGTTCAGGGACAGCCTTTCAGGGCGTTCTTCCCGGGCAGAGAGTATGATGGAATAACGGAACAATTCCTCCGTCAGCTGTTTCATGGAGTTCAGCCGGTTCTGGAGGATCGCAAGATAACGGGTGGACTTTTCGGTGGCGGAGGCCGGAAGGGGAGGCCCGCTTTCCGGCAGTCTGCCGCCCGAAAGCTCCTGCTGCAGAAGCTCCAGATAGCCGGACATGGCGGTAAGGGGTGTCCGCAGATCATGGGAAATATTGGTGATCGCTTCCTTTAATTCTCTGTCACCGTTTTCAAATCGGAGCTGTCTGCTGCGGAGCCGGGACAGCTGCCTGTTCAGCTGTGCGGCCAGCCGGCGGATATGACGGTCCCGGGAGGATATTGTCACCAGTGCGTTCGTGCGAACGCCCTGGGCGTTGGTATGGACACCCGTAGAATTGCCAAAGGTATCCGTACCGAGGATGTCAGACAATTCCTCGCAGATCTCCTCGATGCTCTTTTGGAGCAGGAGGAGGCGGACAGCCAGGAATATTGAAAGGAAGGATAAGACAGTGCATATAAAGTATATCATAATTTAATATTTCCTTATTCTGCCTTTTTTATCACGATTCAGTGATGGCGGACGGTATATTATTTTAGATCTTTTTTTCGAAAGGCCAGGATACCGCCTGCTGTAGTGCCGGCTGTAACAAAGAGAGCTAAGAGGCATGACTGCAGGGGGTTTTGGAGGCCGCCTTCCTGGTTCAGCTGCAGACTGATTCCAAGTGGCAGGAGATCCCGCAAAAATTCATGAATTTTGCGAGAAGCTCCCTGCAGATAGTGGGGATTCGGAACGGGCTCCTGGGGAATTACGCTGCCGTCTATAGACATCTGATACATTCCGGAGATCATTTCCGGTGCGTTCAGTCGATCAATGATGGTATTGGTAATAAAAAGCAGAGCGAAAAAGCCCATGGTGCAGACAACTGAAGAGACAGGCTTGCTGGTGATCAGCATGGCCGGCAGGGTAAAGAGTCCTGACAGGGCGGCTGTCATCAGAATTCCGTAGCCGTAACTTACTGCTATTACATATGCCGGGCTTTGAGGCAGGCCAAACAGGGGAATTCCCACGGCAAAGGTGATGAGGACAGCGGCAAGGCATACCAGTAGGGAAGAGACAAAGCAGATGATCAGGGAAGAAAGGTAGACAGCCGTTCTGCTATGACCGTATATCAGCTTATTCCGTACGGTGCCGTCACTGTATTCCGTCCCCAGGAACAGGCTGGACCAAATGGCGGTGAACGCTCCGATCAGCATATAAATGCCATACAGATAGGAATCAAGAGCGGACTGAAAATAGCCCAGCTTCATATCGTGATAATTGGAGAACAGGGCACAAATAATGATTCCCGGCAGAAAGACAATGCCAGTCCAGAAACATTTGCTTTTCCAAAGCCGGGCAAAGCCGGCAGACAATAATTTATTCATGATGAGTTCCTCCGATCAGATTCATGTAGTAGTTTTCCAGCCCTTCCTCCCGCTCGTGAAGGTTGGAAATGACACAGCCCTTTGCCGACAGGGTTTCTACCAGTTCGGTGACACCGATGGAACCGTAAACTTCAGCCTTATTATTGGATAATATTCGATATTCCAAATCTCTTTCATCCAATGCCAGGCAAAGTGCAGATACGTCCGATACAGTGACACACAGACATTTGCGGCAGGCAGCCCCCAGATCTTCTGTGCTGATTTCCTGCAGGATAGAGCCTTGGTCTATGAAGCCGTAATGAGTAGCCAATCGGGCAAGCTCGTCCAGAATATGGCTGGAGATCAGGACGGTGATTCCCTTTTCACGGTTCAGTTTTAAGATCAGTTCACGCATCTCGACGATGCCCTGGGGATCAAGGCCGTTGGCAGGCTCATCCAGAACCAGAAAGTCCGGGTTTCCTGCCAGGGCAACTGCAATCCCCAGCCGCTGCCGCATTCCCAGAGAAAAGTTGCCGGCTTTCTTCTTCCCGGTGTCTCCTAAGCCTACTAACGTAAGCAGTTCAGGGATGTTTTCAAAGGAAGGCAGTCCAAGAATGCGGTATTGTTCCTTCAGATTATCTTCCGCGGTCATATCCAGATAGATGGAAGGAGTTTCCACTACGGCGCCCATGCGTTTGCGGTTTCGGATGATCTCTCCGGACGTATTGGAAATTCCAAACAGGGTGTATTCTCCTGAGGTAGGAAACTGCAGGCCGCAGATCAGGCGGATGAGAGTGGTCTTTCCTGCTCCGTTTTTCCCTACAAAGCCGTAAATAGCTCCTTCGGGAATGTGCATGTTGACATTGTTCAGTACGGTAAGGTTGCCGTATTTCTTTTGCAGTGCCGTGGTTTTCAGTACATATTCCATAAGAATCCTCCGTTTCCGGCAGTCTGCGATATATGTGCAGACTGCACAAGTCTTATGTCCTTTAGTATAAAGTATAAGAGTAAAGAAAACGGTTAAGGAGAGGGTAAAGATTTCGTAAAGATTTATTTACCTTGACAAAATCTGAAGCCAATCCCCCAGACGGACTCGACGGTTTCCCGGATGCCGGCCTGTTTCATTTTTTTGCGCAGATTGCTGACATGAATTTTCAGGGAGCTTTCCGTACAGTCGGGGGTGTCAGGGCTGATGTCTTCAAGAAGGGCAGATTTGGAGACCGGACGCTCCGGATTCTGCATCAGTTTTTTTAAAATAGCAGTCTCTGTTCTGGTCAGATGTACGGAGCCATTCGGGCTAAGCAGCTCCCGTGTCTCGGTGTCAAAAGACAGTTGGCCAAAGGTTATGACGAGGCCGGTTGAGACTGCACTGTCTGAACTGTTATTGACAAAGGAGGAACTCTCTGAAACAGCGTTTTCGCTTGTTATATCATCCTTTTGGCGACGCAGCTGTACGGTGATGCGGGCCAGCAGTTCCTTCATTTCAAAGGGTTTGGTGATATAGTCCACAGCACCTCCCAGAAGCATATCAACTTTTTCATCGAGGCCTGCCCTGGCACTTAGAATAATAACAGGTGTATTTCTGATGCGTGGAAGAAGTTCCTCGCCGGACAGGCCGGGAAGCATCAGATCCAGCAGTATCAGGCTGGGCGGCTGCTTTTCCAGCAGCAGAAGTGCTTCCGTGCCGGACCAGGCCCGTATGACATGGTAGCCCTCGGCGGTCAGACATTCCTCCAGCAGGCTTCCAATATATTTATCATCCTCAATGACGGCAATTGTATTCATAAGGGAATCCATCCTGATTTCAAATTTTATTAAGCTTATTATGTCACAAACTGCTTTTTTGTCAATATGAGTGAAGGCAGGAAGCAACAGTTATATATTTTGGGATTCAAAAATTCTCAGTTTCATGTATAATGGAAGAGGAGAGATAGAGAAATAGGAGGAGTTTCATGTCTGATAAAAAACGTATGGCGAATCTGGAATTGCTGCGTTGTCTTGCAATGATGATGGTAATAGTTCTGCATTATCTGGGTAAAGGCGGTCTGCTGCCGGAGCTGACCGGGGAAAGTCTTGGCAGCGTGGGAACGGCGGCCTGGCTGCTGGAAGCCTTCTGCATTGTGGCAGTGAACCTTTACATGCTGATCAGCGGGTACTTTCTGTGTACCTCTTCTTTTAAGCTGAGCCGCCTGCTTCAGCTTTTGATCCAGGTCTGGCTCTATTCGGCGGTCTTTGGCATGATCGGGGCGGCAACAGGTATCATCCGTGAGACGCCCGTGGATACGCACTATTTCCTGACGCTGATGTTCCCGGTATCCATGGAGCATTACTGGTTTTTGACTGCGTATATTTTCCTGTATTTGCTTTTGCCCTTTCTGGGAGTGGCGGTAAAGCGGATGAGCAGGCAGCAGATGCAGCTGGCCGTTGGCCTTCTGCTGGTTACGTTCTGTGCTCTGAAAAGCATTTTACCGTTGAGGCTGGAGACGGATCAAAAGGGTTACGATTGTCTGTGGTATCTGTGTGTATTTATGACTGCTGCTTACATACGGAGATTCGGGTCAACATTTTTAAGAAGGAGGGGGAGATCCCTGGGTCTGTATGCTGCCTGCTGTCTGCTGGCCTTTGCAGGATCCATGGTGCTGCGATTTTGTTATCTTCGTACCGGCAGCCTGGGCAGAATGACGGGCATGTGCATGGAATATAATCATATTCTGCCGTTCCTGGCGGCGTTGGGATTGTTTGGGGTCTTTGCCGGGCTGGAGATACAAGGTAATATTGCACGTGTTATTAATTCGATCGCGCCTTATACCCTGGGGGTATATCTGCTGCATGAGAATCTGGGACTGCGCTATACCTGGCAGGACTGGCTGGGGGCGGACAGGATTAGTAATCCTGGGGAGCTGCTTTTGCGGACATTGACGGCTGCAGCCGTCGTATTTTGCATCGGCATACTGACGGATATGCTGAGGGCAAAGCTGACGAAAGGCATTCATGTCTTATTGGGCAGGCTGAAAGCCTACGCAAAGCTGGTTGAGAAGATCGAGAATGCGGACGGACTGTTCAAAGAAGCATGAAAGGCGATTGATAATTATGGATACTTCACTGAAAAAAAGAATTGGCAATCTTTTTGAAAACCTTTTTGTGGTGATTCTGGTATTTTACCCTCTGCGGCATGTGCAATGGGGCCTGGATCTTGCGGATACGGGCTACAATTATGCCAATTATACTTACATGGGGACGGAGCATATGGATCCTATGTGGCTGTTTTCCACCTGGCTGTCCAACGGGGCAGGGCATTTGCTTACAAAGCTGCCGAACGGTGGTACGCTGGTGGGAATGAATATTTATACTGGGCTGTTCGTCAGTCTGTTGGCAGTGGCCGGCTATTTGTTCTGTATCAGGAAGTTGGCAATCCGCCCCTGGGCAGCATTTCTGGGGGAGATGGCGGCTGTCAGCCTGTGTTGGTGTCCTACGGCACTTTTATATAATTACATGAATTATCTATTGTTTCTGGGCTGTTTTATTCTGTTATATTGCGGCTTGACAAAGGATGATAAGAGATGCCTGATTGCGGCGGGGGTTTGCCTGGGTGCCAATGTGCTGGTGAGGTTTTCCAATTTGCCCCAGGCGGCCATGATACTGGCAGTGTGGTTCTATGACTTTATATGGGCGAGGGAAGAGAAAAAAAGCGGCCATGCAGTGCAGGAGGGATTGCATAAGAAAATAATGCGGCATACAGGCTGGTGTCTGCTGGGGTATCTGGCTGCGCTGGCGGTATTGTTTGGCTATATCCATATCCGGTACGGCATCGGTGAATATGCGGCGGGAATTTCAAGGCTTTTTGCCATGACGGAAACGGCCACAGACTACAGGGCCATGGATATGGTGCTCAATATGCTGCATGACTACACGGAGAACCTTTACTGGGTGATCCGCATGGGGGTCTTTTTGGCGGCAGGAACGGTGCCGGCTGTATTAACGGCACTGATCGGAGGGAAAGGAAGGGGAGCGGTGGTCCTGCGGCACGGCGTGCAGGCGGTCTGCATTGGATTGGGTATCGCAATGGCAGGATGGCTTTATTACAGAGATGATGCAGGCATGAGGGTTCCGTTCTGTACGCTGGACTTTTGCGATTACGCCTCCATGTACAGGCCGGCGGTTCTGTTCCTGATGCTGTCACTGTTCATTGCGGCAGTGCGGGTAATTCATCCCCGGAGCAGAAAGGAGGACAGGCTGGCGGGCAGCATGCTGCTCCTGGTGATCTTCCTGTCCGCTATCGGGAGCAATAACAGACTTTATTCCAGCATCAACAATCTCTTTATCGTGGCGCCGTATACCCTGGGTGTCTGCTGTGAGTTTATAATAAAATGCAGAGATAAAAAAATATCGCGCGTTACCATATCGCTGTTTCCGGCAAGGTGTATATTGTCGGTATTCCTGCTTCTGTGCTGTTTCCAGTTTGGCGGCTTTGGACTGAAATTTGTTTTTGCCGAGTTTACGGGAGTGCGGGACATCAGCTCCGGGGTGGATAATAATGAGGTTTTGAAAAAGGTGAAAATGTCCGGGGAAAAAGCAGAATGGATGAGCTCCATCAGTGCGTACGTCTATGAAAACGGACTTCGGGGGAAGGACGTTATTCTGTACGGGACACCGCTTTCCCTGTCGATCCCTTCTTTATCCTACTACCTGCAGATGCCTGCGGCTTTTAACCCGTGGATTACTCTTACCTCGTACGGATATGAGGCGCTGGTGAAGGATATGGAGGAGCTTGACGGAAGGACGCCGGTGATCATATTTGAGAATGTTACAGCACTGTACGAGGAAGGCGGCGCGGAGGCGCTGGTCAGGGCGGGAGTGAGCGAGGAAGAAATGGCGGCTGCTTCGGACATAAAGTTACGGCTGATATTAAGCTTTATGAAGGAGAATCAGTATATTCAAACTTTCCGCAGCGAAAAGTTTGCCATATATCAGGCGCCGGGACAGTGATGAAACCGAAGCATAACAGTTCAGACAGGCTACTGAGCTGATACACCAAAACTATAGTTGACAGATTCCGAGGGCATGTTAAGATAGGAATAGAAATTTATCAGAGAGGGGATATACATTATGGGTTCTTATTGGGAACATAAAAAAGAGGAAAGTGTGGATCTAACGTATTCCTTCCGCTGTGAGCAGTGTATGCGGGACAGTGGTCCGCGGAAGGCAACGGTTACAGGATCGGCTCATACCAACAGTAATTTTAAAGAGATCAGTGATAAGAGGAACGATAAGCTGCGCGAGGCGGCCCATAAGAATCTTGTCAGCAGCATCAGCAAGCTATATCAGGATGCGGTGGAAAAGCAGGTTATTTCCACAATATTTCAGGACGAGTGTCCTCACTGCCATAAGCCTCAGTCCTGGGGAGTGAGCGGCATGAAAAAGGAAATGTATCAGGGGCCGGCGGTGTTCCTGGTGACTGGATTCCTGATCAGTGCGGTGGGATTCTGTCTTTACAAGACCGAGCAGGTAGATTACCTGACAATGCCGATTATCATCGGAATTGCGGCGGCAGGCGCTATCGCGGCTCTGGTTACGCTGATCTGGAATATCGTCAAGATTCAGGGAAAGAGAAAGAAGACGGATATGAGTATGCAGAAAAATCTGCCTGTCATTGAATGGGGAGCCGTGCAATATCTTTTAGATGAGGCAAAATAAAGAATGATTAATTAGGACTGCAGCCTATAAGAGCTGCAGTCCTTTCTTTTGCGCCTCCTTCATGACCTCTTCGGGCCACAGGGAGCATTGTACCTCGCCGATATGGGCCTTTCTCAGGAAGAACATACAGATGCGGGACTGGCCGATGCCGCCGCCGATGGTAAAGGGAAGTTCACCATTTAAAACCGCCTTGTGAAAAGGCAGTTCTGCGCGCTCAGGGCAACCTGCCTTTTTCAGCTGTTCCTGAAGAGCCTTTTCGTCCACTCTGATTCCCATGCTGGACAGCTCCAGGGCTATGTCCAGAACGGGATAATATACGATAATGTCCGCATTCAGTGTCCAGTCGTCATAATCCGGGGCACGTCCGTCGTGGGGTTCCCCGCTGTCCAGAAGATCTCCGATCTGCATGATGCAGACGGCGCCCTTTGCCTTTGCGATATAGTACTCCCGCTCCTTCGGCGTGTAATCAGGGAACATTTCTTCCAGCTCGGAGGTAGTGATAAAGAAGATATCGTGGGGAAGAATTTCTTCAATATAGTCATAATGGATGGCCATATACTTCTCGGTCTTGCGCAGGACCTTATATACAATACGAACCGTATCCTGCAGGGTTGTCAGGCAGCGCTCTTCCCTGGAGATAATCTTTTCCCAGTCCCATTGATCTACATAGACGGAATGAATATTGTCCGTCTCCTCATCCCGGCGGATGGCGCTCATATCCGTATAGAGACCTTCACCCGGGCCAAAGCCGTACTTTTTGAGGGCATAACGCTTCCACTTTGCAAGTGACTGTACGATTTCGCCTTCCCTGCCGTCCTGACACTTTATGTCAAAGGTGACGGGCCGCTCCACACCGTTTAAGTTGTCGTTCAGACCTGATTCCGGAGCTACGAAAAGCGGGGCCGATACCCGCAGCAGGTGAAGCCGTTCCGCCAGCAGCGTCTGAAAGAAATCCTTTACCATTTTTATGGCGACCTGGGTGTCGTACAGGTTCAGCTCAGACCTGTAATTTGAAGGCAGTACAAATTTTTCCATAACATTAACCATCTTTCTATATGTAATATTCCTTATGTAGTATACCCGCATTGCCCCTCATTTGGCAACTACTTTTTACATAACTGCTTATGACTTTATCAGGCGTAATTACACGTTATCCATCCAAAAATCTTCCATGTTGCCGCAGAACCCCGGCTCCTGGCAAAAATGCTGATAGATTTCCCAGACCTCATCCTCTGACTTTACATCTTCATAGAAGGTGACACCGGACAAATAACCCTCATAAGAAGGCTGAAAAGGGTCGCCGCCTAACAGAATCTGCCGGCAGGCGGGCAGGGAAGGGGCATCTGTCCGAAAACCGGCTTTTCTGCCGTTTATGTAAGTTATGCCGATTTCCGTGAAATGGTCATAGGTGACGCAGACGAATGTCCAAATATCCTGGGGAATCTGTCGGGCAAGGGCGTCATGGAACCCGCTGATATCCGTATCCTCGCTGATTCGGAAGATGCAGTAGCCCCCTGTTACAAAAGGAGAAAAGGTACAAAAGCCTCCCCGGTATCGTACATAAATGGAACTGGTCCAGCTTGTTTGCTTCAGCGGCTTAAGCCACATGCAAATGGTGTAGGAGGATTCCGACAGAATAGGCGCCGGTAATTCCACAACATTTTCCCGGAAGCCTCCTCCGGGGAAAAGAAGAGCCCCCCATTTGCTGCTGATTCCCTGGGAAAACTGAATATTCCGGCCAATGATGTGTCCGGTGTGTTTCCCGTCGGCGGAAGTAAGATTGCCAGAGAAGGGAAATTCCACCTTCTCATTGCCCTGTGTGATTTTATCCTTTACATAGTCATAATAAGAAGAAACCGGAAGAGGAGCGGAGTAATAGCCCCCGCTTATGGCGTTGCAGCCGCAGCCGCTTAAGAACCGGACATCTTCTTTGGCATTCACTCCCTCCGCAATAATGGACATCTTTAATTCCCGTCCCATAGACAGCAAGGTCTTGATAATCTGGCGGCCTCTGCTGGATTCCAAAGCGTTATGCAGATAATCAGGGTCAAAGATAATGGAATCATATTGAAGTTTATCCCAGTAAATCAGGCTTTTGAAAGTGGAACCGACTCCGATGATGGAGATGCCAAAGCCTAATTCCTTCAGTTCCTTCAGGGCTGCCATCATAGTATCGCTTCCGCGGTCAAAGGATTTTTCGTCTATCTCCAAGTCCAGCTCGGAAGGTTCTACACCGCTTTCCCTGCATAGATCCGATATCATTTGAGGAAATTCATTGTCCAGCAGCTGCAGTCTGGAAATCCTGAGTCCGATTTTTCCGCTCAAGCCGGTTATAGAGTGGTATTTTTGCAAATGCTCCAGGGCATTTTCAAGCATCCATCTGGAAAGATGACGTATGAACCCGTTCTTTTCAAATAAGGGCAGAAAGTCCTCCTGTTCTCTGGTGACTCCGCCCGGCATATTCCAGTATAGCTTAATCTGGGATAATTTCAGCTTTGATGTCTGGGCGCTGATCACAGGTAGGTAACGAATTTCAAATTCACCGTTTTCCAGTGCCGTGTCCTGGCGCTTCTGCATTTCTATCTCGGAAAAGACCTGTTCGGCAATGTCATTGAAAACAACGTACCGGCCTTTACCGTGATTCTTGGCGGAATACATCGCGACGTCACATTTTAGCAGGACGTCTTCCAATACGCCGTTGACGGTCTCCTGATACAAAATGCCGATGCTGGCTGACACAGAGGTAGAAATATGTGAAAACCCCTCTTTTCCGGTTATCCGACTAATTATGTCATTGGCGACGGAGCATAGATGCTCCCTCGTCTGTTCGCCTTGGAATAAAAGAACGAATTCGTCTCCGCCCAATCTGAAAATATGGGCGTCCGGCGCACATTTACCCAAGATAAGCGCCACTTCCTTTAACAGGAAGTCACCTTCGTTGTGTCCGTAGACATCATTGACGTTTTTAAAGTTGTCAATATCCATAAACATAAAGTGGCAGATACTTCCGAGGGACATATTCTGATAAAGGGTATATAGCTCTCTGCGTGTATACAGCCCGGTCAGATCATCGCACTTTTCGTCTTTCATGCAGTAATCCTCTTTCCCTGTTTTTTTCAACCTAAAATAATCGCGGCCAACAGTTTTGCTCTCTATAAATTATTATAACGGAAAATGGAAAAAGGTCAATGAATTTTACTTGCCAGGACAGAACGTATGTGCTATGATTGGAACAGAACAAATGTTTGTGTGGGCGGGCGGAGGTATGACTGCCGCTGAACCAGTTGCTCAAAGGAAGGATCTGCGCGATGAATACCAAATTGGAATATTCCGGAAACAATGTGTCGCTTATGGAAAAACTGGGCATTCTGACGGATGCAGCCAAGTACGATGTGGCCTGTACTTCCAGCGGTGTGGACCGGAAGGGAACAGGAAACAGTATCGGCAATTGTGTTGCTGCCGGTATCTGCCATAGCTTCAGCAGCGACGGCAGATGTATTTCCCTGCTTAAGATTTTACTCACCAACCAGTGTATTTATGACTGCAAATATTGTCAGAACCGCTGTTCCAACGACATTCCCCGGGCGGCCTTTACCCCTGAGGAGATTTGTACCCTGACGATGGAATTTTACCGGAGAAACTATATTGAGGGCCTTTTTTTGAGCTCCGGTGTTGTGAGAAATCCTTCCTTTACCATGGAGCTGATCTTTCGGACCATCAACCTTCTGCGCAACCAATACCTTTTTAACGGTTATATCCATGTCAAGGCCATTCCGGGGGCGGATCCTCAACTGATCCGTCAGACAGGCTTCCTGGCGGACAGGATGAGCGTCAATCTGGAATTGCCTACTGCGGAAGGGCTGCGGAGTCTAGCACCCAACAAGAACAGAAAGACCATATTAACGCCCATGCGCCAGATTCAAAACGGAATCCTGGAAAACAAAAATGATCTGGTTTTATACCGCAAAGCACCCAGGTTTGTGGCAGGCGGGCAATCCACGCAGATGATCATAGGGGCTACCCCGGAAAATGACTTCCATATCCTGAACGTAGCGGAGAACCTGTATCAGAAGTTCGGCCTCAAACGGGTATTTTATTCGGCCTTTGTCAATGTGACTGGCGATAAAGCACTTCCGGCGCTGCCGGGAGGACCGCCACTTCTCCGGGAGCATCGGCTTTATCAGGCGGACTGGCTGCTGCGGTTTTACGGTTTTAAGGCAGAGGAGTTGCTGGATGAAAAGCGCCCCTTTTTCAATGTGATGCTGGATCCGAAGGAGGACTGGGCAGTACGGCATCTGGAGCAGTTTCCGGTGGAGGTCAACACTGCGCCCATGGAGATGCTGCTGCGGGTTCCGGGTATCGGGGTCAAAAGCGCCAGGAGGATAGCGGCAGCGAGACGCTGTAACAGCCTTTCCTTTGCGGATCTCAAGAAGATGGGCGTAGTGCTGAAAAGAGCGGTTTACTTTATCACCTGCGGCGGCAGGCTGATGTATCCGGTCAGACTGGACGAGGATTATATCGTCAGGAATCTCACGGACAGGAACGAGAGGATCAGGTTTGGCACGGACGGCATGTCCTACCGGCAGATGTCACTCTTTGACGACGGCAGCTTTACCGGCGAGCCGAAGGTGCAGGAGCTTATGCAGACAGCGGTGGGACAGCTTTAGGGAAACGCTGATGAAGGCGCTTCCTGAGTATGGAAAGGAAGGCACAGGACAATGACGGTATATAGATGTGACGATTCGCTGGAAAGTATCTTTACGGCCATCTATCTTTCTTATGAAGAGAACCGGAACGAGGAGGATACCTGTCTGGCATTGGACGATGATCCCATACTTTTCGCGGAGAATGTGCAGGTACAGCCGGATCCGGCCAGGGCGGTGAAGGTGATGCGCACGCTGGAGCGGCGGTTTGGGGAGGAGGACTACATGACAGTCTGTATGGCGCTTGCCTCTACGGAGTGCAGGAAAGCGCAGGCTGTCTACAGGACGGTGGTAAAGGGATTGGATACGAGATGCGCCAGAGGACATCTGTTTGACGATCTGACAGACCATTATGTCATGGAAGCTTTTTCCCTGGCCAGGCTGTCAAATCGGGAGATCGGACATCTGAAAGAGTTCCTGCGATTTCAGGAGTTGGAGAACGGTATCCTTTATGCCAAAATGGGACCGAAATGCAATGCACTTACCTTTCTGATGCCTCATTTTGCAGACAGGCTGCCGATTGAAAACTTTGTGATACATGACAGCACCAGGAATATTTTTGGAATCCACCCGGCAAGGCGGCAATGGTATCTCTACACGGGCCAGGATGGAGAAGAGCCGATATTGCGGTTTTCTGAGGAGGAAGTGCAGTACCAGGAGCTGTTCCGCCACTTTTGCAGGACGATTGCCATTAAGGAACGGGAAAACAAAACGCTGCAGCGGAATATGCTGCCTCTGCGGTTCCGGGAATATATGATTGAGTTCTGACTGCCAAAGTTACATCAGGGAATTTGGCGCGGAATCATAATTTTTTATTTTCCGGTTATAAATGAGGCGGGAAATAATAGACAAAATATACAAAAGGGGATAAAAAGAGAGAAGAACTCTGGGGAAAATTGATGAAAACAAGCAAAAACAGTAAGGAGCAACGGGAAAAAGATGATTACGGAAAACGCTTTACATCCTGATTTTTTTTGCATATAATAGGGAATCATAAAAGGTGTGAGTAACTGTTGTTATGGCGGAAAGGATGGTTAAAGATGGTTAAGACGATTCGTATGACGCAGAATGATGTTCAACATTTTGTGGACGTGACCTCCAGATGTGATTTTGACATCGACATTTCCTACAACAGATATGTAGTGGATGCCAAATCATTTTTAGGAGTGTACGGATTGGATTTCCGGGTGCCTCTTACAGTATCTTATGAAGGCTATAATGCCGCACTGGAAGAGCTTCTCGAGAAATATGCAATCGCTTGTTGATACATCGGAACAAACTGACTCCCCGTGAAAGATAGTGCCCTATCTTCATGGGGAGTTTTGTTCTGACAGGGTGCTGATACGGTATCTTTTGTCTTAGTGAGGAAGGGAGGGAAGCTGGCTTGCAAGAGGAGATCCATATTTCCGTTCGGAGCCTGGTGGAATTTGTGCTGCGGTATGGTGATATTGACAATCGTCATCAGGCATCTCACGATAATGCCATGCAGGAGGGAACCAGGATTCATCGTATGATTCAGCGAAAGATGGGGGCGGAGTACCAGGCGGAAGTACCGTTGAAGATTACCTTTGAGGAGAAGGGATATTTGCTGACCGTAGAAGGACGGGCCGATGGGATTATTCATCATGAGAATCGGGTCATTATTGACGAGATCAAAGGGGTCTATCGGGATCCGGCAAGGTGGAAGGAGCCGCTGCCGCTGCATCTGGCACAGGCCAAGTGTTATGCCTGCATCTACGGATGTCAGCAGAAGCTTCAGGAGATACAGGTGAGAATGACCTACTGCCATATTCCCACAGAGCAGCTTCGCTATTTTTATATGGATTATACACTTTCGGAGCTGGAGGAATGGTTTGACGGGCTGATGGATTCCTATCGAAAGTGGGGGGATCACAACTGGAGCTGGAAGCAGAAACGCAGGATGTCCATTCAGGGCCTGAAATTTCCGTTTCCCTATCGGGAGGGCCAGCGGGAGCTTGTGACTGATGTATATAAAACAATTTATCATAAGAAGAAACTCTTTCTGGAGGCACCAACCGGTGTGGGGAAAACGGTATCAACCATTTACCCTGCCGTGCAGTCCGTCGGGCAGGGCAGGGGGGATAAGATCTTTTATCTGACAGCGAAGACCATAACCAGGACAGTGGCGGATGATACTTTCCGGCTGCTTCGGGAGAGGGGACTGCATTTTAAAAGCGTTATGCTTACGGCGAAGGAAAAGATCTGCTTTATGCAAGAGACGGAGTGCAATCCGGAGTACTGTCCGTATGCCAGAGGGCATTATGATCGAATCAATGATGCTGTCTATGACCTGCTGACCACTCAGGAGTGCTTCAGCCGGGAAACAATAGAGGAATATGCAGGGAAACACCGGGTCTGTCCCTTTGAAATGTGTCTGGACATGAGTTTGTTTGCGGATGCGGTTATCTGTGATTATAATTACCTCTTTGATCCCCATGTGTATCTGAAACGCTTTTTCGGCGACAGCACCGGGGGTGATTACATTTTCCTGATTGACGAGGCACATAATCTGCTGGAGCGGGGAAGAGAAATGTACAGTGCTGTTCTGGTGAAGGAGCAGTTCATGGAACTGCGCCGGGAATTGAAACAGACAATAGTGTCAGAAACTTCCGTGAAATCCAGGAAATCAGAGGTATCCGGACAGATGACACTAGTGGCGACAGAGGATATGACAGAGAATGTGACGGATGAATCAGAAGAGGCTTCTGAGGTAGGAGAGAAGCTGAATCACCTCTCGCAAATTCAGCGCCAGGAGAGAAGACGGGGTGGGCGCAGTGTCCTTGTCCGTCAGGGATATGCGGATAAGATGGTCTGGCAGCTGGAAAAGTGCAATAAGGAACTGCTGGCCATGAAGCGGGAGTGTGAACAGTGCTGCGTGGTGCAGGATATCGACTCCTTTGTACAGCCGCTGATGCGTCTGCAGGCCGTTATGGACGACTATCTGGCGGAGCAGGAGGAAGAGCAGCCGGCCGTAAGGGAGCAGGTGCTGGACTTCTATTTTGAAGTCAGCCACTTCCTGGAGATTTATGAGGACCTGGATGAAAACTACGTAAAATATGTCAGATTATGCGACAACGGCAGCTTTCTGCTGAAGCTGTTCTGCATGAACCCGGCGGAGAAGCTGCGCCGATGTATGGAGCGGGGACGCAGCAGTATCTTATTCTCTGCCACGTTTCTGCCGATACAATATTATAAAAAGCTGCTGGGCGGGGAAGCAGAAGATTATGAGGTATATGCCCGCTCGGTATTTTGTGCGGAGAAACGCGCGTTATTTATTGCGGAGGACGTGACCAGCAAATATTCCAGACGTTCAGAGGAACAGTACTTTAATATTGCCAGATATATTGAAGAGATCGTAAAGAACCGTCACGGGAATTACATGGTATTCTGCCCCTCCTATGCTTTTCTGTATGCCATTTATGAGAGATACACGGAGAACTTTGCCGGGGAAGGACGGGAGTGTATCATTCAGAGCGAGCACATGAGTGAGGCGGAGCGGGAAAGCTTTCTGGCCAGATTCAGAGGAAGGAGCAGTGTTGACCCGCAGGCGGAAAGCGCCATGCAGGCTGCTGTCGCAGTGGAAATAGAAGAAGAGTCGGAGGATGTTATCCTGATTGGCTTTTGCGTCCTGGGGGGAATCTTCAGCGAGGGGATCGATCTGAAAAATGACGATCTCATAGGAGCCGTTATCGTAGGTACCGGGCTTCCCCAGGTGTGCTTTGAACGGGAGATTCTGAAGGATTTTTTCAACGGGGAGGGGGAGGACGGCTTTGACTACTCCTATCGCTATCCCGGGATGAATAAGGTCCTGCAGGCGGCCGGCCGTGTGATCAGGACGGCAGAGGATGTAGGGCTTGTAGCCCTGCTGGACCAGCGTTTTCTGCAGTTTGCGTACCGTCGTATGTTCCCCAGGGAGTGGGAGGATTTTGCGACGGTGACTGTGGATACGGTTGCAAAACGTGTGGAACGTTTTTGGAATGAGTGGTTGTAGGTTTGCATGAAACGACGTCTTTTTTATGGGGAATGACATCGAAAAAAGTCGAAATGACACATGTGTATATGTGGATAACTCTGTGGATTTAGCCGACTTTTGAAAAAATAACGCGAAAAAGGTGACAGGATGTTTTTAATTCTTTCCTGCAGGATTTTTGCAAGAAAGGTTATTTAGTACCAAAACAGTCAATAAGGAAAAGGAGAGAGAGCTATGTGGGCGTACGAAAGTGTGTTTTATCAGATTTATCCTATGGGGTTTTGCGGAGCACCCTTTGAGAATGACGGGGTGCAGCAGCACCGGATCCGAAAGGTGATTGACTGGATTCCTCATATGAGCAGGCTTGGCGTGAATGCGGTGTACTTCTCGCCTCTGTTTGAATCGGACAGTCACGGCTATAATACCAGGGACTACCGGAAGGTGGATGTCCGCCTGGGAACCAACGAGGACTTTAAAGAGGTCTGCGATGCACTGCATCAAAACGGGATCCGGGTAGTGCTGGACGGTGTGTTCAATCATGTGGGCCGGGGCTTCGGCCCCTTTCAGGATGTCCTGAGGAACAGAGAAAGCTCACCTTATGTAAACTGGTTCTACCGCATTGCCTTTGACGGTAATTCCAATTATAACGACGGTCTTTGGTATGAAGGCTGGGAGGGGCATTACGATCTGGTAAAGCTGAACCTGCAAAACGGAGATCTGGTGAACTATCTGCTGGAAAGTGTCAGATTGTGGGTAGAGGAATTTGGAATTGACGGGCTTCGGCTGGATGTGGCTTACAGCCTGGATGAAAATTTTGTGCGCAGGCTGCGCTCCTTTTGTGACGGCCTCAAGGAAGATTTCTTCCTGGTGGGCGAGATGCTGCACGGTGACTACAACCGGCTGATGAACGACCAGATGCTGCATTCCGCTACTAATTATGAGTGCTACAAAGGGCTCTTCAGCAGCTTTAACAGTATGAACCTGTTTGAGGTCAACCATTCTCTGATCCGCCAGTTCGGACCGGAAAACTGGACCTTATACAAAGGGAAACATCTGTTATCTTTTGTGGACAATCATGATGTCACCAGGGTGGCAAGCATTTTGACAAACAAGAACCATTTGCCCCTGATCTATGCCCTGGCCTTTGGAATGCCGGGCATTCCCTGTGTCTATTATGGAAGCGAGTGGGGGGAAAAGGCTGAGAAATCCCAGGGTGATCCTGCGCTGCGTCCGGCGTTCGAAGAACCTGTCTGGAACGAGTTGACCGATTGGGTCAGCAGGCTATGCCAGGCGAAGAAGCATTCGGCAGCGTTAAATTACGGCAGCTTTCGTTCTGTGCTGCTGACGAACCATCAGTGTATTTTCGAGCGGAAAACGGAGCAGGAAAGAGTCCTGGTGGCAATCAATGCGAACGAGAATGATTTCACGGCGCATTTTGACGCCGGCTGCGGAAGGGCAGTAGACCTCCTTACCGGGGAGGAGCATGATTTCGGAGGCGGTTCCGTATTAAAGGGCTATAGTGCATCTTTCTGGAAATGCGAAGTATGAGAAGAACTTCCACGTTACAAGGGAGCATGCTGCAGTATTCGGACTGAGATGTTTCGGAACAGCATCATATTTTAGGACAGCAGGTGCTTTGTCTGCTGTCCTTTTTGCGGTAATCTGTTCGAAATCAGTTATCTGACGCGGCTTAACTGATAAAATTTTGCATATTGCACTTGACATATAATATTATATGGTATATAGTATGAGCAGAGCAGATACTATATAGGATATAATATTATATGAATGATGAGTTTGGTGGCATAACTACAAAAATGCGGGTGGCTGGAGGAGCAGCGGCAGCAAAGCAGGAAGAAAACAAATGCAGAAATGTCAATATGAAACGTATTGGTAACGGTGTTATATGGAAGATAAGGAGCGATAATATGATATTTAACGCAGGGGCGGCCCTGTTGGACGCCATAGTGCTTGCCGTCGTGTCCAAGAATCCGGAGGGGACATACGGTTATAAGATCACCCAGGACGTCCGGCAGGTGATTGATCTATCGGAATCTACCCTGTATCCGGTTCTGCGCAGGCTGCAGAAGGACGACTGCCTGGAGATTTACGACATGGAGTGCGGGGGAAGGAACAGACGCTATTATAAGGTTACCGGCAGGGGATGGGCCCAGCTGCAGCTTTACGAAGGAGAATGGCGGGAATATTCAGACAAGATCACGGGCTTGTTTGAGGGGAGGATCAGAGTATGAACAGAACGGAATTTATGAGTCAGCTGGGGTTTCTGCTGCGAAATATCTCCGATGGGGAGAAGGAAGAGGCATTACAATATTATAATGATTATTTCGATGACGCGGGATCGGACAATGAACAGGCGGTTATCGAAGCCCTGGGCAATCCGGCCAGGGTGGCGGAGAATATCCGGCGGGAGCTTCTGGAAAATCAGGGAGGAAAGCCCTCTACTCCGGCGGACAGGGCCATAGTGGAATACGGAAAAGCAGAGGCAGACGGGTCTGCCGGTGATGTCCCGGCAGTGAGATTGGAAGTCCGGGAGGAGTCGGGCACTGCCGGAGAAAGCGGCAGAACAGGATATTTCGATGTTGCGCAGGCCGGTACGGGCGGCGCAGGAGGCGGCCGAAGTAACGACGGCTGGTCCTCGTCCTTGGGTGGAAGCGGCGGCGCAGGAGGCGGCAGAAGCGGAGCGCCGGGGCGGTCCGGTATATCCGGGGTAATGATAGTGTTGCTGGTGATTCTGGCTATATTTGCCGCTCCCCTTATCCTGGGACTTCTTTGTACGATGTTCGGACTTCTGATAGCATGGTTCGGCCTGATTTTAGCATTGGGAGTTGCTGCATTGTGCTTGTTTACAGCGCTTTTCCTGTTGCTGGTGGTGGGCGGAATGTGCATTCCGGTGGATCCGATGGTAGGCCTGGGCGTCATAGGCGGCGGGCTGATCTGCGGCGGACTGGGGATGCTCTTCCTGATGCTGACGGTAGCGATAGCAGAGGCGGTTCCTGCGATCTTCCGGGGGATCGGCCGGTTGTTCCGGTGGATGTCCGGCATTGGCAGGAAGAAAACACAATCGTTTCAAAGAGGTGCAACCTATTAGGAGATTCAGCGGGCTAAGCACGCAAAGGAGTATATAATTATGAAAAAGTTTATGAAGGTCTGTGGTATTATGGCACTGATTTTCCTTATGCTGGGGATTGTACTTGCCGTTGCGGCAGGAACTGCAAAAGGGAGGACGAAGATCAACCAGGTGTTGGAGACAGTGACGGGCGGCAGGGTGACAGTAAATTTTGACAGTCTTGTAGGCTGGGGCCTGCAATTTCGTGACAATGTGTCAGACAGCCTGCCTGAGCTGGATTATGACATTAGCGAGGCCGGCAGCATGAATCCTGATTATTCCGTTATGAGTGGGGATATAGACAAATTCTGTCTCGGTGAAGATGTGAAGAGACTGGAGGTGGAAGCGGGAGGGTGCCGGTTTATCATGCGGGCATCCGGCGACAGCTCATTCTATGCGGAGGCTTCGGCGGTGGGAAAATTCCAGGCTTATCTGGAAAACGGCACCCTTTATGTCAGGGCGACCACCAGCTCAAGACAGTGGAACAGCTGGAATAACGTTAAAGTTACGCTCTATGTGCCTGAGGGGTATCATTATGAGGATGTGAACATCGACCTGGGAGCCGGCACCATGGAGTTTGAAGGGTTGGATGCGGATAAGGTTTCTCTGGGAGTGGGCGCGGGACAGATTACGGCGACGGGTGTAAAAACGGCGGATCTGATGACCGGGATCGGTGCAGGCCGGATCGAACTGAGGGACGTGGATGCCGGGAATATGAAGGTTGAAGTCGGCATGGGTGAAATTTCGGCGGAAGGGAATATCAGTGGCAGCGTGGATGTTAACTGTGCTATGGGAAATGTAGAGATGAGGCTTGAGGGCAGCCAGAAGGATTTTAATTATCAGATTATCGGAGCGCTGGGAAATATTGACCTGGGGCAAGAGCACTATAGCGGCCTTGCTATGTCCAAAGATATTGACAACGGAGCTGCCAGAGACATGAAAGTGGAGTGTGAGGCAGGGAATATTACCATAACATTTGCAGACTGACGGTTATATATTAAAAAAGAAACAGTTCAGTGACCTGACTGAACTGTTTCTTTTTTTCACCTGTGAAGGGCGGTGCCCCCTATTTGGTTTCGGCAGTCGGAGTGACCGGCAGGAACAGGCCGGCCTTCCTGAGAGCGGGGCGAAGGGCCAGATAGAGCACGGAAGCGGCAATTACCGCCACCACAGCGTTGACCGTAGTGGTCAGGGCTGCAATTTTTACAAGTGCCTTGGTAATATCCTGAGGTACGCCAAGCAGATAGGTTTTATAAAAATAGCCCACCAGCGGGTCGGCAACTACGTTAAATGCCATACCGCAGGCACAGGACAAAACGGTAACACCGGTTACATATTTTGCGGAATGCTCCTGATCCAGCTTGAAGATCTTGTGGGCCACAAATCCTGCGATCAGGCCGATACAAAGCTTTAACAGGAAGGTTTTGGGGGCGCTGGTCACATAGGAGGTGGTAAAGTCACCGATGGTCATGCCCACCGCGCCGGCCAGGCCGCCCCAGTAGCCTCCCAGGAGCAGCGCTCCCAGCACACAGAATACATTTCCGAAGTGGAAGGAGGCTTTCTCGGGTCCGACGGTAAGGTCGATTTTAAAGAAGGCAAAGCCGATGTAGCAGAGTGCCGCCATCAGGCCCGCCATGGCCAGCCGCTTCACGTCGGATTTGCCGGTGCGGTATACGCCGCAGATTCCGTTGAAGATGCCCTTGATTGTCAGGGGTATAGCCAGAAATACCACGGTCAGCGAATAGGAATATGGCCGCTGCAGACGAAGCTTTTCTTCGGTATCGGCGGCAGTCAGTGCCTCCTGGTAGCTGGTGTTATACGTGTACACCGCAAAAATGATTCCTGCAATCAGCAGGAGGGCTCCCGCAATCAGTAATCCGTAACTCTTTTGTCTCGTTGTAGTTGTTTTATCAGACTTTTCCATAATACCATTGTTCCTCCCATGATTGGTTTCTATGTATGCGCACCGCCTTTACATGTATCATTCAGATTTGTACATGTATGCCTTATATAAGGGATGTTGCAAGTGTACAGTAAAACTGGCTCGATAAAAAGTGCCAGAGTGAAACTTTTTTACCGGGCCAGTTTGGATGAATATGGGAGACGGAGCAGGTAAGGATCCGCAGTCAGTTGCTGAAAGACTTTAAATTGTCACCTCGTGCCTTCAGAGAAGCTTTGAATTCTTCCTCCGACATCCGGGGATCCCTGGTTGCCAGCCAGATGTCGCAGGGCTGTTTTTCACAGGAGGCGCAGGAGGCATGTTTGCTTTGTTTTACGCTGCATAGGTAAATGGGACAGGCCCTCCCTTCCCCGGCATGAAATACTTTTCCTTCTGTTTCATTACAGCCCTTGCACAGGCTGCCGTAACAACTGCATTCCGTGCAGTCTGTCCCGCAGCAGCTTAAGCCCAGGATTTCCCGCTGCTTTCGTTTGCTGAAGGAGGCCAGCACCAGATGATAGGATTTGTCCAGCAGGTCCTTCAGCAGCTCATCCGGAACTTCTCCGTCCGGCTTTACGGAATTCCAATGCTCTTTGTTGGAGTAATAGCCGGGGACTATATCCGGGTACTGACCCCTTAAAAATTCCCCCTCTGCAGGTTCCAGCTTGAGATTAATATAGTAGGGTTTGTCTTCCCGGTCCAGAAGGACCGCCGCAAACATCTTTCCGCCTATATGGTAGCGAATCCAGTTCCAGCTCTCCTGAAGATCCTTTGTTACCGCCCGCTTGTTCATCAGAAAATCATTTATCCATTCGTATCTCATATTTCCTCCCCTTCCTCCGTGCTGCCGGCATAAACCGGATCATGTTGTTTCTTTCTAAACTAGTGTACCACAGGAATCAGGACAGATGTATGTCATGTTTTCGGATGAGGCTGCCGTGAAATTCCATCGAAAATGCGGACTTGACAAACAGAGCAGAATGGATTATATTTTCATATAAATTACAAAGGCTGTGACGAAGAGGAGTACACAATGCCCCTTAACAGAGAGAGCGGCTGTCCGTGATGCGAAGGGAATCCCCTGCAGGACTTACTTGTCCCGGGGATGGGCAATTCGGGTTCGGACGCTGAAAGGCCGCCTGAAGGAAGGAGTGTGGAAGGTAGCTTCCGAGCCGGAGCGCTGAACATGTCGGAGGTCTGAACAGACTGATACGAAAGTAGGTTCTCACGGGTTATCTCCGTTACCGGATAGGACTTTATCGGAAGTCGCTGAGGCAATGGCTGTGAGGTCATTGTGAACAAAGGTGGTACCGCGCCCATGCGCCCTTTGCTGACGAAAGTCGGCAGAGGGCTTTTTTGCGTCTGCCTGTACGAGTCAGGAGCAGTGCGAAGCAATGAAAGAGAGGAGCAGATAGTATGAGCAGAGAGCTTGCAAAAACCTATGACCCCAAGGGAATTGAGGACAGACTGTATGAGAAATGGCTGGAAAAGAAATATTTTCACGCCGAGGTGGATCACAGCAGGACACCCTTTACCATTGTAATTCCGCCGCCAAACATTACGGGACAGCTGCATATGGGCCATGCCATGGATAATACCATGCAGGATATTTTAATCCGCTTTAAAAGGATGCAGGGCTATAATGTCCTCTGGCAGCCGGGCACCGACCATGCTTCCATCGCCACGGAGGTGAAAATAACCGAGAAGCTGAAGGAAGAGGGTATCGACAAGCACGAGCTGGGCCGGGAGAAATTCCTGGAGCGGGCCTGGGCCTGGAAGAAGGAGTACGGGGGACGGATTATTTCCCAGCTCAAGAAGATGGGTTCCTCCTGCGATTGGGACAGGGAGCGTTTTACCATGGACGAGGGCTGCAACAGGGCCGTTACGGATGCCTTCGTTAAAATGCACGAGAAAGGTTATATTTATAAAGGCGCCCGGATTATCAACTGGTGCCCGGTATGTAATACCTCCATTTCCGACGCGGAGGTAATATATGAGGAACAGGCGGGACATCTGTGGCATATCAAATATCCCGTGATCGGCGAGGACGGGAAGCCCAGCGAAACGGAATTCCTGACCTTTGCCACCACCCGCCCCGAAACCATGCTGGGAGATACGGCTGTAGCCATCCATCCCGAGGATGAGCGCTATGCCCATCTGATCGGTAAGAGCGTGCTGCTGCCCATTGTCAACCGGGTGATCCCCGTTGTCACGGACACTTATGTGGACAGGGAGTTCGGTACCGGCGTGGTGAAAATCACTCCTGCTCATGACCCTAATGACTTTGAGGTGGGCAAGCGCCATGACCTGCCCATTGTCAACATTATGAATGATAACGCCACCATCAATGCCGGCGGCGGCAGATTTGAAGGCATGGACCGCTATGAGGCCAGGAAGGCCATTGTGGATGAGCTGGCAAAGCAGGGCCTGCTGGTGAAGATTGAAGACTATTCCCATAATGTAGGCACCCATGACCGCTGTAAGACCACCGTTGAGCCACTGGTAAAGGAGCAGTGGTTCGTAAAGATGGATGAACTGATTCAACCTGCGGTGGAGGCCGTGAAGAAAGGTGAGATCAAATTGATTCCCCAGCGTATGGAGAAGACCTATTTTAATTGGACGGACAATATCAGGGACTGGTGTATCAGCAGGCAGCTCTGGTGGGGCCACAGGATCCCCGCTTACTACTGCGACAAGTGCGGCGAGGTGACCGTGGCAGGGGAAATGCCGGAAAAATGCCCCAAATGCGGCCATGAACATCTGACTCAGGATCCTGATACCCTGGATACCTGGTTCTCCTCCGCCCTGTGGCCCTTTGAAACTTTGGGCTGGCCGGAGCAGACCGAGGATCTGAAATATTTTTACCCTACGGATGTGCTGGTGACAGGCTATGACATTGTTTTCTTCTGGGTTATCCGTATGATCTTTTCCGGTTATGAGCATATGGGCGAAAAACCCTTTAAGACCGTGCTGTTCCACGGGCTGGTGCGGGACGGCCAGGGACGTAAGATGAGCAAATCCCTGGGCAACGGCATCGACCCTCTGGAGGTTATTGACCAATACGGGGCGGATGCCCTGCGGTTGACAATGATTACCGGAAACGCACCCGGAAACGATATGCGCTTTTATTACGAAAGGGTGGAGAACAGCCGCAACTTTGCAAACAAGGTATGGAATGCGTCCCGTTTCATTATGATGAACATGGAGGGCAAGGAAGTGACGGAGCCGGGAGCTGCCCGGCTGCAGCCGGCGGACAAGTGGATACTTTCCAGATTAAATACCCTGATCAGGGAAGTGACGGATAATATGGAGAGTTTTGAGCTGGGGATTGCCGTTCAGAAGGTATATGACTTTATCTGGGATGAATTCTGTGACTGGTACATCGAGATGGTAAAGCCCCGCCTGTATGATTCCGACGATACCGTGAGCCAGAATGCTGCGCTGTGGACCTTAAAGACCGTACTGATTGACGCCCTGAAGCTGCTGCATCCTTATATGCCCTTTATTACCGAGGAAATTTACTGCACGCTGCGCGACATGGAAGGCGCTTCCGGGGAGAGCACATTGGCCGGAGAGGAGTCCATCATGATCAGCGCCTGGCCGAAGTACAGGGAAGACCGGGCATTCGGGAAAGAAGAGAAGGATATTGAGATTATCAAAGAGGCTGTCAGAGGTATCCGCAATATAAGAAATGAAATGAACGTGGCCCCTTCCCGCAAGGCCGCAGTATACGTGGTCAGCGGAGACGACGGGATTCTGTCCGCCTTTACGGAAGGGAAGCTGTTCTTTGCTTCTTTGGCTTACGCCAGTGACGTTATGATGCAGAAGGATAAGGCTGGAATTGCCCAGGACGCGGTAAGCGTGGTGATTCCCGGCGCCACCCTGTATATCCCTTTTGCCGAGCTGGTGGACATTGCCCAGGAGGTGGAGCGGCTGAAAAAGGAAAAGAAGCGGCTGGAAGGGGAGCTTGCCCGGGTGAACGGTATGCTTTCCAACGAAAGGTTTCTCTCCAAGGCCCCGGAATCCAAGATTGCGGAGGAAAAGGAAAAGCTGACAAAATATACCCGGATGATGGAACAGGTGGAGACCAGGCTGGAGCAGCTGAAATGAGGACCATGATGCTGAAGACCCCCATCACCTCTTTTGAAGAGGCGCAGGACTATATCAATAATATTCCTCGCTTTACCTCCAAGAACACCATGGAGGATACCAAAGCCTTTCTGCACAGGCTGGGGGATCCTGACAGGCGGATGCGGATCCTCCATGTGGCAGGTACCAACGGCAAGGGCTCGGTCTGCGCCTATATGAACGCTGTTTTAAGGGCGGCGGGGTACAGGGTGGCCCTGTTTACCTCGCCCCACCTTGTGGACATACGGGAGAGGTTTATGGTGGACGGGGAGATGATTTCCAGGGAAGAATTCCTGCGGGGCTTTCTGCGGGTGTACGACCTGCTGGAATTTCCGGAGCCTGCGGATGCGGAGGCCTGCCCGCAGTCTGCATCCGATGCGCAGGCCTGCCGGTCCTTTTACCATCCTTCCTATTTTGAATATCTCTTTTTTATGGCAATGGTGCTTTTTCCGGAAAAGAACCCGGATTTCTGTATTCTGGAGACCGGGCTGGGGGGAAGGCTGGACGCAACCAATTCCGTATCGAAGAAGGAACTGGCAGTGATTACCCATATCAGTCTGGATCATGTGGAGTATTTAGGGGATACCGTGGAAAAAATTGCGGAAGAGAAGGCCTGCATTATGCACCCGGAGGCAACCGCAGTCTACTGGGATACCGGCGCTTCCGTCAGGGAAGTATTTAGGCGGAAAGCGGCGGAACTTGGCGTTACGGCGTATTCTGTGTCGAAAAAAGACTATCGTTTTCATGGATTTGTAAATAAAAGCATTGATTTTTCCGTGCGCACTGAGTATTATAATTATATTAGCCTTACTTTGCACACCATCGCTTCGTATCAAATGGAAAACGCCGCTCTGGCGGTACGGGCGCTGGAGGTACTGGATGGCGGCAGAACGATTCGGGAACCGCAGATCCGGCAGGGGATTGGCGATTGCTTCTGGGCGGGCCGTATGGAAGAGGTACTGCCTGAGGTTTACGTGGACGGCGCTCACAACGAGGACGGGATTCGGGTCTTTCTGGAGACCGTGGCTGGGGACGGACATGCCGGCCCCAGGGCTCTGTTGTTCAGCGTGGTGAAGGATAAAGATTATGAAAGCATGGCGGAGGAGCTGGTGGGATCAGGGTTGTTCGACCGGGTGGCTGCGGCACGTATGCAGACGGGAAGGGCGGTTTCCCTTGAGACGCTGAAGCGGCTTTTTGAGCAATATCCGGAATACAGATGTCAGATGTATGACAGTGTGTCCGAAGCCTTTCGTGAGCTGTTACATAGCCGGAGACAGAATGAACGCGTGTATATCGCGGGCAGCCTGTATCTGGCAGGCGAGATAAAGGAGCTTTTAGAATATGATAAATTTTGAGGAAGAGCTGAAGAAGTTTCATCCCAGTCTTGAAGTGGAAGATGCAGAGGACGCCATCTATAATCAGGATTTGACGGATATGGCGGATCTACTTGTAAAAATGATAAAGGAATCCGAGGAAGAATCGGAAGAGGTGTGACATGTTTTGCTATAACTGCGGATGTCAGCTGTCGGAGCATGATTTTTGCACTGCCTGCGGAACGGATGTGTATTTATATAAGAAAATCATGTTCGTATCCAATATGTATTTTAATGATGGCCTGGAAAAGGCTGAGATCAGAGATTTGACCGGTGCAGTTACCAGCTTGCGGCAAAGCTTGAAGTTTAATAAAAATAATATTGACGCCAGGAATTTGCTGGGACTTGTGTATTTCGAAATGGGCGAGGTGGTAGCGGCTTTAAGCGAATGGGTGATCAGTAAGAATCTGCGCCCGGATAAAAATATTGCCGACGATTATATTGACCGGCTGCAATCCAATTCCGGCAGACTGGATTCCATTAACCAGACCATTAAGAAATACAATCAGGCGCTGGTTTACTGCCAGCAGGACAGTAAGGATCTGGCTGTGATACAGCTTAAGAAAGTACTCTCCCTGAATCCGCGCTTTATTCGTGCCCACCAGCTGCTGGCCTTGCTGTACATGGACAGTGAGCAGTGGGAGCGGGCGGAGCGCGAGCTTCGCAAGTGCATAGACATCGACAGGAACAACACCAAGACCCTTCGTTATATGAAGGAAGTAGAGCTGATGCTGGTGCCGGATGAGACGGTGAAGCAGGCCGGCGGCAAGCGTAAAAAGGACGAGACCGTGCGCTATGTCAGCGACAATGAGATGATTATCCAGCCGCTGAATGTGAGGGAGCCGAAGAGAAGCGGCGTTTCTACCCTGATAAATCTGGGAATCGGCCTGGTGATCGGGCTTGCGGTCACATATTTTCTCCTGGTGCCTGCGGCGCAGTCCAACACGAAGCAGCAGATGCAGGAGGAGATCAGAAAGATCAGCAACGAGTCCGACGTAAGGGCCGCGCGCATCCAGGAGCTGGAGAGTGAGGCCGGCAAGCTGAACGGCCGGATCGAGGAACTGGAGGCGAGGGTAGACGGCTTTGTGGGGGCAGGCGGCACGCTGGAAATTTATGACAGCCTGCTGACCGTGGCCGCCGATTATCTGGTAAACCAGGACAACATGGCGACTGCCGCGGAGTTGGAGAGCATTGCCCAGGTCGCGGATCCGGACGAGGAATCGGAAGGCTTTCGGAAGCTGTATCAGACCCTGCGGGGCGTGATCGGTCCGGAACTGGCGCAGAGCTATTACAGTGAGGCATCTGAATATTTCAGACATGAGGAATATCCGGCGGCCATCGGGTCTTTTGAAAAGGCCGTGTATTATGATGAGACGCATACGGACGCCCTTTATTTCCTGGCCCGTGCTTATCATGCAAACGGCAACCTGGAGGAGGCCATAGAGACTTATCAGAAGGTGCTGGAGCTTTTCCCGAACTGCAATCGGGTCAGCGATACCAGAGCGAGGCTGAAGGATCTGGGCGCAACGGTGGAATAGGGAGTGAAGGCGAAAAATACTAAAGAAAAGAACCTGTAGGACACTGCGGGTTCTTTTCTTATGCAAAAAAAGCGGAAGGGAGAGGGATATGGAGCAGATTACGACGGAAGATTTTCAGGTGATTGACAACTGTCTGATGATAAGGCTGCCGGAGGAGGTGGACCATCACAGGGCGGGTTTTATCTGCGAAAATGCGGACAGGCTGCTGTGTAGGGAAAATGTGTGCAATGTGGTCTTTGATTTTGAAAATACAAGGTTTATGGATTCCTCCGGCATTGGGATCATTATGGGAAGACAGCGGAAAATAGCCTGCTTCGGCGGGCGGGTCTATATCATTCATGCAGACAGGCAGATCAGGAGAATCCTGAGCATATCCGGATTAGAAAGAATTGTGGAGGTACTCGAATCATGAAAAACGAGATGGAGCTTTTGTTTGATGCGATTTCCGATAACGAGGGATTTGCCCGGGTGGCAGTCTCGGCGTTTGTGGCAGGTGCAAACCCTACGCTGGAGGAGCTGGCGGATATAAAGACCGCAGTTTCCGAGGCGGTGACAAATTCTATTATTCACGGATATGAGAATCTGTACGGCTACGGAGGTGCCAAAGGACAGCCTGCAGACAGATCCCGTATCAATCCGGGCAAGGTGCGGGTGCACTGTCTTCTGGAAGGGGACATGCTACATATCCTGGTCAGGGACGAGGGTAAGGGTATTGAAGACCTGGAACGGGCCATGGAGCCGTTGTATACCACGAAGCCGGAGCTGGAGCGGTCCGGCATGGGGTTTGCCTTTATGGAGGCGTTCATGGATGACCTGGAGGTGGAGAGCGAACCGGGGAAAGGAACCACGGTGCGGATGAAGAAAAAAATAGGTGTCGGCGACTGGATAGACAGAGAGGACTGATACATGGAAGAGACGTCAGTACTGATTGCAAGGTCACAGGCAGGAGAAAAGGACGCGAGAGAGGTACTGATAGAAAAAAATCTGGGGCTGGTTCACCACATTGTAAGGCGTTTTACAGGAAGGGGATATGATCCCGAGGACCTGTTCCAGATCGGCACCATCGGTCTGATGAAGGCCATTGATAAGTTTGACCTGCGGCTGGGACTGCAGTTTTCCACCTATGCGGTGCCAATGATCACCGGGGAGATCAAGAGATTCCTAAGGGATGACGGACCGGTAAAGGTATCCAGGACTATCAAGGAGAACGGCCTGAAGGTAAAGCTGGCAAGACAGAAGCTGCAGGCTGCAGAGGGCAGGGAGCCTACGCTGAAGGAGATCACGGAAGCCACCGGCCTCTCCATGGAGGACGTCGTGGTGGCTATGGAAGCCTCCATTGAGGTGGAGTCCATTTACAATGCGGTGTACCAGGACGACGGCAGCGAGGTTTATCTGGTGGACAAGGTGGTGCGGGGCAGCAGCGGCAGTGTGGGAAGCAGTATGGCAGGCAGCTTCGGAAACGAGGACACGGAAAAGGAGAAGCTGCTGAACCACATGTTGCTGGATCAGTTGCTCGGTACCCTGGAACCCTCTGAAAGAAAGCTGATTTCCATGCGGTATTTTCAGGACAAGACTCAGGTGGAGGTGGCCGCGGCGCTGGGGATCAGCCAGGTACAGGTCAGCAGGCTGGAAAAGAAAATATTGCTGCGGCTGCGGGAGCGGGCGGGAGGATGATTATTTAATTTTTTGTTAAATGTAAATTTTTCCGCTTTTCCTAACGGGCAAATTCGAGTAATATAATAGATACAAGAGAAAAAACGATATGGGGGTACTTATGGATATAGACGAAATGCAGGATCGGGAAGAAAGAGAAGAAAAGCTAAGGAGGGCACGGAGGAACAGGCGCAGGAATTCAACCATTAAATGCGTCCTGGGGATGCTGGGCTGCATGGTGCTGCTGTCGGGAGCCATGTACGGCGGCATGGCGCTGTACGAGAAGCTTTCCGCCGGAAAGGATACCGCCGGCCCGGCGGATTCTCCGGACGGAGTGAAGGGCGAAGGAGAAGGATTGGACACAGAGCAGGATGCCGTCGGTGTGATGTCGGGTTCGGTGGTCTATTCCCAGGCGGAGCTGGACCAGGAGGTGGCGGAAGCGGTAGCCAGGGCCCAGGATGAGGAAGCCGTCAGAGTGCTGAACGGAATCAAGGAATCCCTTTCGGCGGGCACAACTACAGTGGAGACGCTGCGCCCTTATTACCCTGACGACATTGTGGTGGTCAGCGACGGGAGATTCCATTTTGTACCCGTCAACAAAAGCCTGAAGCTGAATCAGCTGGATGTGGCAAATCTGCAGATTCTGGAGAACGGTGAGTACCAGTACCTTACCGACGGACAGGTGACCTCCCACAAGGGAATCGACGTGTCCAGCCATCAGGGGGACATCGACTGGAACCTGGTGGCCCAGGACGGGGTGGAATTTGCCATTATCCGCCTGGGATACCGGGGATACGGCAAGGAAGGCAATCTCATGGAGGACACGAAGTTTGACGCCAATATCCAGGGGGCCAAGGCGGCGGGAATCAAGGTGGGAGTGTACATTTTCAGCCAGGCAATCAATGATGAGGAAGTCCTGGCGGAGGCCAGCCTGGTGCTGAATAAGATCGCCCCTTATCAGCTGGATTGCCCGGTGGTGTATGATGTGGAGCGGACCAGTGCAGACGGCCGCATGAACAATATATCCGTGGAGGAGAGGACTCATCTGACCCAGCTCTTCTGCCAGACCATAGAGAATGCCGGCTATACCCCCATGATTTATCACAACACGCAGATGGGGGCGCTGATGATAGATATAGCTGCGCTGGAGGATTATGACAAGTGGTATGCCTCATACAGCGACCAGATGTTTTATCCTTATGAGTATAAGATCTGGCAGTATTCCGACAAAGGGAAGATCCCGGGGATCAGCACCAATGTGGATCTGAATATCTGCTTTGAACCGATCTGGAATTGATGTGTGGGAGGAACGTCTTTTTTTCATAAAGGTTTTAGAAATCATATCTTGACAAAAAAATTTCAGGGTGATAATGTTAGTGTGCTAACAATAAAAGTTAGCACGCTAACATTTTTTGCGTATGAGGTAAAACTGCTATTTGACGCAGAAAAGAGGTGAGATATGGAACAGAATCACAAAAGGCTTGGATTTACTCTGCGGGTCATACAAAACAAGATCAAGGCCATTATCTGCAGCAGCATACCGCCTTCCTCAAAGGGGCCGCAGTCACAGCTGCAGGGCGGTATTTTAGGCTATTTGTATCACCATCAGGAGCAGCCGGTGTATCAGCGGGATATTGAAAAGGAATTCCGTATTTCCGGGGCCACGGCCACCAACACGCTGCAGGTCATGGAGCGGAACGGGCTGATCGTCAGGAAAGCTCTGGATAAGGATGCCAGACTGAAGCGGATCCTGATGACGGAGGAAGCCATGCAGAACCATCGCCGGATAGAAGAGCAGATGGACAGGATGGAACAGCGTATGACACAGGGACTGGATGCCGGGGAAGTTGCGGAGCTGCACCGAATGCTGGATATTGTGCTGGGGAATCTGGAGGAATGGCAGCAGGAGACGGAAGCCGGAGAACCGGGGGAAAACTCCGTGAGCCCGGCGGTAGAAAGCACGGAGGAACATGAACATGAATGATAGTAGGTAATTGCGAAACAAGTTCAAAATCTTGATTCCAATAGGGCAAAGACCC
>CANPOY010000001.1 GCA_947575805.1 uncultured Lachnospiraceae bacterium | reverse complement strand
GGCGGGCTTAGAGCCCGCGTCCCGAGCCACCCGTTTTACGGGTGGGGGCGACTTTAGTCCCGATATTGTGTATAGTCATATTCCGAGTACATTTTTTTAATGGTGTCATAATACTCCGTCAGACGCTCATCGGTCAGCCGTCCTTCTCCGGCGGCAATCATCTGCAGGATCTCAGAATTAATCCACTCTCCGTAATGCAGTGTATCCGTATAATTATCAAGGTTCTCAATTATGTCGATCCTGTAGCTGAAATCGTACACCTGAATATTGGGAGCAGTCAGTAAAAGCTCCACGGCGGCTTTTTGTGCCTCCAGCTGGGCATCCAGTTGTTTTGTCCTTACCAGGGTTTCCCAGTAACAGATACTGTACGGCGGAAAGAACAGATAAAAGGCAGTATCCGGATACGCATTCGCCAGTTCTGCAAAATTGACGTTTACATTTTCCCGGATCTGCTGCAGGTCGTCCTCTGTGAGCACCAGCATTTCATCGCTTTCGTCAAGCTGGTTATAGGAGGCCAGGACGCTTTCTTTTCCAAAGGCTGCGTATTGGCTCCAGCTGCCGTACTCATCCATGGTGGTGGTTTTTTGTCCTGAGCGGGTGTAGTTTAAGACAGCGATAGTCTTGGGAATTACCTCCTTGTTCAGCAGGTAATTAACATCATTAAAGGGATTGTCGTCGTACAGGTAGGTGGGATACCCGTCATATGTCTCGGAAAAGGCCGGGGAGTTTAGGAGGTTTCCGTCCAGACTGCACAGGACATTTTTTATGCCGTCGTGACGGGAGAGTGCCCTGCTGATGTTTTCGCTGGATTCATGATAACTTGCCCCCGAGCTGGCAATCTTGATTGCGACGGCACACATAAGGGTATTGAATTCACTACAGCTGAAATTCTGGCACATGCTGGTTCCTGTGATGATGCTGTCATAGTCGTAGTACCTTGCAATACCGTCATTTTGATACCGTTCATCCTTTAATGGGTATTCAAGGAAGCCCCGCCCGCTGCTGAAATGCAAGAAGGGATCAATGAAGGCCGTGAAGCCTGAAAGCAGTACAAGTACTGCCATTAATCCGCCTGTGACAATCAGATTCCATTTTTTTGCACTCATAGTCGCCTCCATAAAAGGTATTTGCTTGCGGGTCTGTTAAAAATTAAAATATAAAAAAGTAGTCAGACCGGAAAGCGAGATAATGGACCAAACCAGCAGAATAATGCTGCCTGCGGCGGTTTTGCCGTTTGGTACAAATTGTTTTTGATGACAGTTTTTGGGAACCAGAGCCAGAAACAGCGCCACTGCCATGCAAATCAGCAGATGGATTGCCGGGAAACCTGTAACAAAGGCTTTCAAAAAGGGCACATGATCTTCTATATAAGTAAATTCCAGAAGGTTGAACTGATTCAGCAGGCCGTCGCTAAACTGCCATATTTGAGGGCAGAAAAGCTTTTTATAGAGAATGCCGGCGTCCTGCAGCCTTTCCGCCCTGAAGAGGATCCATGTCAGATTCACAAACAAAAAGGTTACAGCCTGGCCGATCAGCCGGGGAACCTTGTCCCAGAAGCTTTTGAACAGCCGGTAAAGAATGCTGGCGGCACCGTGGGCCGCTCCCCAGAGAAGGAAGGTCCATCCTGCACCATGCCAGATCCCGCTGACAAGAAAGACAATCAGAATATTTACCAGAGTGCGGCCTTTCCCCCTCCGGCTTCCGCCCAGAGGATAATAGAGGTATTTGTGCAGAAAGCGGGTGAGAGTGATATGCCATCTCTGCCAGAATTCCGTTATGGATGCCGCCTTATAGGGAGAGTTAAAGTTCACCGGCATCTCAAAATGAAACATATTTGCAATGCCCACTGCCATATCGCAGTATCCGCTGAAGTCAAAGTAAAGCTGCAGGGTATATAAAACAGATACGCAAACCGTGTCCAGGGATGTCAGCATTTCAGGATTTGCATAGCCAAAGTCAGCCCCCCGGCCAAGGGTGTCTGCGATCATTACCTTTTTAAACAGTCCGACGGCAAAAAGGTAGATGCCGCGTGCCAGCTTGTCCTGGCTGAGCTTTTTGCGGGCGGGATCCTGAAACTGTGGTATCATTTCAGAATGCAGTACGACGGGTCCTGCGATCAGCTGAGGGAAAAAGGTGATAAACAGAGCATAGTCAACCGGTTTATGATCCTTGGTCTCCAGATGGTAGGAATCTACCAGGTAGGAGATTTGCTGAAAGGTAAAAAAGCTGATTCCCAGGGGCATTAATATTTTGCGCAGATTAAAATCGGCAGAAAAAAACAGATTTATATTTTCTACAAAAAAATTGAAATATTTATAGTAAAAAATCAGACACAGATTGACTGCAATTCCGCCTGCCAGCAGTATTTTGCGCCTGGTGACCCCGCGCAGCCGAATAAGTAGCCTGGAATAAAGAAAATTAAATAAAATACTTCCCGTAAGCAGGAACAGATAGGAAATATGGAAATAGGCATAAAACCATAAGGACATGCCGATCAGGGCCCATTTTGCCAAAGTTTCTTTCCCCAGCTTATTCAGACCAAAATACAATAGCAGTGTCGCTGGCAGGAAAACTAGAATAAAAATGTATGAGTTAAACAGCACGGGCGAACTTCCCCCCCTTGTTCCTTAAAATTTCTAAAGCTAATGGTACTATAAAAATTCAGGAAATGCAAATATCTGTTATGAAGAATCAATACTTTTGTGAAAATATATAATAGTTTTACTTTTCTGTGCTGTGTCGGTTTTACTTGTGGAAGGGCAGGCTTTGTGGTAAACTGAAAAAATGGTGAATGGTTAGGAGGAGTCCGTATGAAGGAGCCGGTAAGATATATCTGCGGCGGAGCGGCGGCCCTGCTGTCGGCGGTGTTGTTCCTGTTTCTGTTCCGGGAAGCCCGGGGAGTACCAAAGGAGCAGGAGGCACAGATCGTAGTCTTCGGAGACAGCATTTTCGGGGAAGTCAGGGATGAGACGGCGATACCGGCACAGGTGGGAAAGCAGCTGGACAAATCGGTATATAACGCCGCATTCGGGGGTGCCTGCGCCGCCAGAATAGAGCAGAATAGGACATTGGATTACACCGGAGGAACCTTTTCCCTGGCTGCGCTGGCCAGGGCGGTGGAGGCCGATGACTTCGGAGTGCAGCAGTCCGTTATCATGCGGGAGAGCAGTACCGAGTATTTCGGGGAAGTGCTGGACGGTCTGGTAAAGCTGGATCTGGCCGGCGCGGACATCTTTCTGATACAGCAGGGAGCCAATGATTATCTGCAGGGGATTCCCATAGAAGACCTGGAGGATCCGTATAACGATCATACCTTTCTGGGAGCACTGCGGACGGCGGTCAGAGCGTTGAAGAAGGCCGGTTCCGGGGCGCGGATTGTGCTCGTGACCCCTCCCTTTGTCTGGTATGTCGTTGCAGGGGAGACCTGCGAGACAGCGGACTTCGGTGGAGGAGTGCTGGAGGATTATGTAAACGCAGAGCTTGAAATGGCAGAGGAGCTGGGAATCGAAATCATAGATCTGTATCATGACTTATTTCCTCATGAAGAGTGGGAAGACTGGATGCTGTACAGCAGGGACGGGCTGCATCCGAATGAGGCTGGCAGAGAAAGGATAGCGCAAAAGATCGCGGAATATCTGAGATAGATTTCAGGCGGGAACAGGGTTTGATGTATGAAAAAAGCAGCAGAAGCAGTATGGCTTGTGGTCAGAAATATACTTTTTACAGGGTTTACGCTGCAGATTTGTCTGGGACTGATCTGGATGGCCGGTAATTTTATGAAAATGCAAGACTTTACGCCTGTGAAAGCAGGGGTGTATCCGTTGCTCATGCGGCTGATGGGGCAGGTATTTCCCCTGGTTTATCTGCTGCAGGCGGGTTTTGCTCTGTATGCAGGCTGCAGACTGCTCGGGAAGCTGCGGGCGGGACAGAGGCGGGTATGCCTGTGGGGCAGTCTGGCACTTATGACTCTGCCCATGGCAATGCAGTGCCATCTGGCGCTGTTGCCGTATTCTTTTGTGGGCTCCATGACGCTGCTGGAGCTTTCTTTTGTCTGCGAGTCCGGGGGAAAGGGGAGCAATCCCTGTGTACGGCCTCTTGCGGGAATGTTAGTCTGTTATGGGGTGCAGTGCCTGCTGTGGCCGGCATACGCAATACCGGGGGCAATGCTGCCGCTGCTTCTGCTGATTTGGAAGCTGCCCGGCATGTTTCGGCGCAGGGAAGGGTTTTGGCGGGGGCTGGCGCTTGCGGTCTGTTTCCTGGCAACGACTGCGGCGGGCTGGGGAGTGAATCTAAAGGAGAGCGGCAGTGAGGGTGGGATTCCACAGTGGCGATGGATGTTGGCAAAGCGGGTCTGCTGGCCAACCCTCTGGGCAGACCGGAGCCGGATTCTCGAAGCGGGCAATCTGACGTGGGAGGTAGTCTGGCGGAGCGCATATTATCCCGGCAGCATGGAAGAATATCTGAAGCCGGCGCTGGAGGAGATGGCGCCGGAGGAAGCAGAGGCTCTTTTGGAGAAGATGACGGCGTACGCATGGAGTACCCATTATCCCATGGTAATAAGGCAAGTTGGCTGGGATGTGCTGGGCTACGGGGTGACGCCCCTGATTCTGCCCCTGCAGCTGGCAGGCGAAGCCTATGATTCCTGTTCCGGCAGAAATTATGAAATAATGAGGAATGAAATGCCGGTGGTCACCAAATATTATGTAAGGGTGGCCTGCGGCTGGTTTGCTGTTTCCCTGATTCTGATGCTGGCAGGCGGGGCCGCAATCTATATTGCAGGATCTGTGAAGATGCGGGATGTCCTGCGCCGGACAGTTCCCATGCTGATGGCGCTTTTTTCGGCGGGGACGGTGATTCTTTTTTTCACCATGCAGGGTGCGGGAATCATGGACTATAAATATACTTTCTGGATCAATCAACTATGGATAATCGGCAGCATAAAGATAGTGACAGGAAAGAAGATGGAAAGGCAGGAGACGTAATATGAAGCTGGCGGATATGCTGAAAGGCCTGGAATATGAGTGCATACAGGGGAGCGTGGAACGGGAGATTACAGAGGTAGTCAATGATTCCCGCAGGGACAATGTAGCACCGGGGAGTCTGTTTATCTGTATTAAGGGGGCTAATTTTGACGGACACAGATATGCGGCCGATATGGTGAGGAAGGGGGCAGGAGCCCTTTTGGTCTCGGAGGAGGCAGATGAGGAGATCAAAGGAACGGACGTTGCTGTCATCAGGGTGAAGGATACCCGATATGCCGTGGCCTATGTGTCTGCAGCCTGGTTCGGGCATCCCGCGGAGAAGCTGAAGACCATCGGGATCACCGGCACCAAGGGCAAGACCACCACTACTTATCTGGTGAAATCCATTCTGGAAAATGCCGGGATCCGGTGCGGACTGATCGGAACCATCGAGACCATTATCGGCGATGAGGTAATCCCTGCGGACAATACGACGCCGGAGTCCTATGTCCTGCAGGAGACCTTTTCCAGAATGGCAGAGGCGGGGATGGAAGCCGTGGTGATGGAGGTATCCTCCCAGGCGTTGATGCTGCACAGGACGGCGGGCTTCACCTTTGACTATGGCATCTATACCAATCTGGAAGCGGATCACATAGGATCCAACGAACATGCCAGCTTTGAGGATTATATGGCGTGTAAGGGAATGCTGTTTCGGCAGTGCCGAGTGGGGATCGTCAACGGAGACGACGCCCATGTGGACAGTGTGACAGCGGGGCATACCTGCGAGCTGGAGACCTACGGTCTGGGTGAGGGCAATATGCTGCGGGCAACTAATATCAGGCGGGTCTACATGCCGGGGGCACTGGGAGTAGATTTCCGTACGGAGGGGTTGACAGAGCTGGACGTAAAGATTCCCATGCCCGGCAGGTTCAGCGTTTATAACGCGCTGTGTGCCGTCTCCGTCTGCCGTCATTTTCAGGTAAACGAGGCCGTAATCTGCAGAGCGCTTTTAGGGGCCAGGGTGAAGGGCCGCATTGAGAAGGTGGAGGTTTCCGATAAGTTTATTGTACTTATAGATTATGCGCATAATGCCATGGCGCTGGAAAGTCTTCTGACCACACTGCAGGAATATCATCCCCACCGGCTGGTCTGCCTGTTCGGCTGTGGGGGAAACCGCGCGAAAATGCGCAGGTTTGAGATGGGAGAAGTCAGCGGCAGGCTGGCGGACCTTACCGTTATCACTTCCGACAATCCCAGATTTGAGGAACCGCAAAGTATTATTGAGGACATTAAGGCGGGAATCGGCAGGACGGACGGAGCCTATGTGGAGATCTGTGACAGGCGGGAGGCCGTGGCCTTCTGCATTTCCCATGCCGAGGAAGGAGACATTATCGTCCTGGCCGGTAAGGGTCATGAGGATTACCAGGAGATTGAGGGAAAGAAATATCCCATGGATGAGCGGGTGATGATCCGGGAACTGCTGGAGGGCGGCCTGGAGCACATCTGAGCCGTCCATGGCAATGCCGTCCATGGCAATGCCGTCCATGGCAATGCCGTCCGTGGCAATGCCGTCCGCGATATGTCCATCGCGTGCGGCACGGGTAAATAATTTGGAAATGCAGGGAGATAAAGGTGGCAGAGCTGTACGCTGACATCATTGTGGATGTCTCACATGAAAAACTGGATAGGCCGTTTCAGTACCGGGTGCCGGAGCGCCTGCGGGAGGCCCTGGAGGTGGGAATGTGTGTGATGGTGCCCTTCGGTAACGGCAACCGGCAGCTGAAGGGGTATGTGCTTGCCCTGGGGGAAACATGCAAATTTGATCCGGCCCGGACCAAAGATATTCTGGGGATCGTGCCAAACGGTGTGGGGGTGGAGGACAGAATGATTGCCCTGGCCGGATGGATCCGAAAGAATTACGGTTCCACCATGATTCAGGCATTGAAGACGGTGCTGCCGGCGAGGCAGTCCGTGAAAAAGCTGGAACACAGATCCCTGCAGCGGATGATGGACAGGGAGGAAATCCTGTCTCTGCTGGGGGAGAGCATACGGAAAAAGCAGACTGCCAGAGAAAGGCTGCTCCGGGAGCTGGCGGAGCAGGAGACGATTCCCTACGAGTGGGTGACGGGGAAGCTGGGGGTATCCGCCCAGACGGTCCATAGCCTGGAAAAAGCGGGAGCAGTGCGGGTGGTAAGCAGGATGAGCCTGCGGAATCCTGTAAATCCTGAAGCCGCAGGTTTCGAATCTGCTTTCGGGGCAGAAGAGGGAGGGGCAGGTGCCGCTTTGAGACCGGCTTTAAGCCCTGCCCAGCAGCAGATTGCCGCCCGGGTCATAGAGGATTTTGATGTCGGAAGGCCGGGGATTTATCTGATCCACGGAATCACGGGAAGCGGCAAAACAGAAGTATACCTGAAGATGATAGAAGAGACGGTTAGGCGGGGCAGACAGGCTATTATGCTGATCCCGGAAATCGCGCTGACCTATCAGACCCTGCTGCGTTTTTACAGAAGGTTTGGGGACAGGGTCAGCGTCATGAATTCCACCCTGTCTCCCGGAGAAAAGTACGACCAGTGCCAGCGGGCAAAGAACGGGGAAATTGATGTGATCATCGGTCCCAGATCCGCATTGTTTACGCCTTTTCCGAACCTGGGCATTATTGTGATGGATGAGGAGCATGAGGGCAGCTATAAGAGCGAATCGGCGCCCAAGTATCATGCCAGGGAGACGGCGGCCGAGGTGGCAAGGCTGCATGGCGCCGGGCTGGTGCTGGGTTCTGCAACCCCTTCCATGGAGGCGTATTACCGGGCTCAGACCGGGCGGTACAGGCTGTTTAAGCTGGAGGAGAGGCTGACGGGCGGTCAGCTGCCGGCGGTCTATACCGTGGATCTGCGCCGGGAGCTGCAGGAGGGCAACCGCTCTATTTTCAGCATAAAGCTGCAGGAGCTTCTGGCCGACAGACTGCAGAGAGGAGAGCAGAGTATCCTCTTTTTAAACAGGCGGGGGTATGCGGGCTTTATTTCCTGCCGTTCCTGCGGTCATGTGATGAAATGTCCCCATTGTGACGTATCCCTCTCGGAGCACAAAAACGGGATGCTGATCTGTCATTACTGCGGCTACAGTGAGCCAAAGGTCAGTCTGTGCCCCAAATGCGGTTCCAAATATATCAGCGGTTTCCGGGCGGGAACCCAGCAGATAGAAGACAAGCTCAGGGAGATGTTTCCCGGTGTGCGCACCCTGAGAATGGACGGGGATACCACCAGGACCAAGGGCAGCTATGAGAAGATTCTTTCGGCATTTTCCAACAGGGAGGCGGATGTGCTGATCGGAACACAGATGATTGTGAAGGGACATGATTTCCCGCATGTAACCCTGGTGGGTGTGCTGGCAGCGGATCTCTCTCTGAGCGCAGGTGACTACCGGGCAGGAGAGCGGACCTTCCAGCTCCTGACTCAGGCGGTGGGCAGGGCAGGAAGGGGAAGCCTTCCCGGGGAGGCAGTTATCCAGACATACCAGCCGGATCATTATGCGATCACCTATGCGGCCAGGCAGGATTACGAGGGATTCTACCGGGAAGAGATCCTGTACCGTGAGCTGGGAAATTATCCTCCTGCAGCGAATATGCTGGCTGTGCAGATATTCGATAAGGAGGAAGAGAAAGCCAGTGTGCTGGCGGCATCTCTGGCGGAGATTGTGAAGGATCGGTGCGGCGCATTCCGGAGCGGCCCGCAGGACGCCGGGGACAGAGCGGACGGAATACGGGGCGGGGAGCCGGAAGGCTTCGCACGGGTCATCGGGCCTGCTCCTGCGGCCATCGGACGAATTAATGATATTTTCAGATTTGTGTTCTATGTAAAATCATCAGAATATGATAAACTGGTAGAGGTGAAGGATCTGCTGGAGAAGGACATTGAGAAGCGTCAGCTTCGGACGGAGACGGTGCAGTTTGACTTTGCAGTATAAAAGAAAGGTGTGGAATCAAGGTGGCAATCAGGAACATACGTGAAATCGGAGAAGAGGTACTGACAAAAAAGTGCAGGGAAGTGACGGAAATAACGCCCCGGATCAGAGAACTGATCGAGGATATGCTGGAGACTATGTATGAGGCTAACGGCGTTGGGCTGGCTGCGCCCCAGGTGGGAGTCTTAAAGAGGATTGTAGTCATTGACACAACCGGGGAGGATCCCCACATTCTGATCAACCCCAGGATCGTGGAATCTTCCGGGGAGCAGACAGGGCAGGAAGGGTGCCTGAGCGTGCCCGGGAAGTCAGGACAGGTTACCAGGCCCAACTATGTGAAGGCGGTGGCAATGGATGTCAATATGAAGCCCTTTGAACTGGAGGGTACGGAGCTTCTGGCCAGGGCAATCTGCCATGAACTGGACCACCTGGACGGGCATCTCTACGTGGAAAAGGTGGAGGGAGACCTTCAGGACACAAAAAATGTGGAAGAGGAAGACGAAACATGAAAATAGTGTTTATGGGTACGCCTGATTTTGCGGCAGGCGCCCTGAGGGCGCTGATTCAGGCGAAATACGAGATTACCGCGGTGGTAACCCAGCCGGATAAGGCGAAGGGAAGAAGCAAAGAGCCGGTGCCCTCTCCCGTGAAGGTCTGTGCCCGGGAGTATGGGATTCCCGTGCTGCAGCCCGGACGGATCAAGGCGCCGGAGGCGGTGGAGGAATTAAAAGGCTATGAGGCAGATGTTTATATCGTGGCCGCATACGGGCAGATCTTATCCCGGGAGATCCTGGATATGCCTCCCCTGGGAAGCCTGAATATTCATGCCTCCCTTTTGCCCAGGTACAGGGGCGCTTCTCCCATCCAGCACGCTATCATTGGCGGGGAGGAGAAGACAGGCATCACCATCATGCAGATGGATGCCGGAATTGACACGGGAGATATGCTCTACAGAAAGGAAACCGCTATCGGGCCGGAGGACGATTATGAGACCCTGCACGACAGGCTGACCGTGCTGGGCGGCGAGGCCGTTGTGGAGGCACTGAGGCTGCTGGAGCAGGGGAAGCTGAGGCCTGAGAAGCAGGATGACAGCCGGAGCTGCTATGCACCGCTGATAAAGAAGGGGGATGGGGAGATTGATTTCTCCCGGACAGCGGAAGAAATTGACCGGCTGATCCGGGGAATGACGCCCTGGCCCAGCGCATATACGGGATACCGGGGAAAACAGCTCAAGATATGGAAGGCGGTTCCTGATCCGGAACAGGATGTAACCGGCCATGAGCCGGGGGAGGTGCTGCGTGTGGACAGAGATTCCGTGACTGTGGCGGCGGGCAGGGGAGCCTTAAGGCTGCTGGAGCTTCAGTTGGAAGGGAAAAAGAGAATGAGCACCCACGACTTCCTGCTGGGAGTGAGATTGCAGCCGGGGGAGATTCTGGCAGATCCGGGATAAGCTTAAGGGAACGGGAAAGGAGATTGATATGCCGTTATTTTATTTTGATTTTACGTACCTTCTTGTGATCATCGGCATGGTGCTGTGTCTGGGAGCCAGCTTCCGGGTAAACAGTGTGATGAAGAAGTACGGCAGGGTGGGAAATTCCACGGGGATAACCGGCGCAGAGGCGGCCAGGCGCATCCTCAACAACGAGGGGCTTTACAATGTGCAGATTGAATGTCTGCAGGCGGATACGGGGGACCATTACGATCCCAGAACCGATACCGTGCGCCTGTCCCGCAAAAATTTCAGCGAGGCCACCGTCACAGCCGTGGGAGTGGCGGCTCATGAATGCGGCCATGCCATCCAGCACGCCAAAGGCTATTCTCCGCTGAATTTCAGGACGGCGCTGGTTCCGGTGGTGAATATCGGCAGCAGGCTGGGGATGCCCATTATCATTCTGGGAATGCTCTTAAGCTGGAATAATGTGCTGATTCAGATCGGCATCTGGGCTTTTTCCCTGTCCGTCCTCTTCCAGCTGGTAACGCTTCCCGTGGAGTTCAACGCTTCTGCCAGGGCCATTGCGAAAATCGGTCAGTACGGCCTGGTGAGTGAGGAGGAGAACCAGGGCTGCAAAAAGGTACTGAGCGCGGCGGCAATGACCTATGTGGCGGCAGCCGCATCCTCTATCCTGCAGCTGCTGCGTTTGATCCTGCTGTTTGGCGGAAACCGGAGGAGGGATTGACCGTGGCCGGAGAAATAAGGGAGATTCCCCTGGAGATACTGCTTGCTCTGGAGAGGGAGAAGCAGTATTCCAACCGTCTGATCAAGGATGTGCTGGACAAATACGATTATTTTGATACCCGGGACAAGGCTTTTATCAAGCGGGTGACGGAAGGAACCCTGGAAAGACAGCAGGAACTGGATTATTATCTGAATCATTTCTCTTCCCTTCCGGTGAAAAAGATGAAGCCGCTGATCAGATGCCTCCTGCGCATGAGCGTCTACCAGCTTCTTTATATGGATGCCGTACCGGACAGCGCGGTCTGCAACGAGGCCTGTAAGCTGGCGGCCCGGCGGGGGTTTGGTGCCTTGCGGGGCTTTGTCAACGGTGTCCTGCGGAATATCTCCAGAAATAAGGACAACCTGCCGCTTCCGGACGAGGAGAGGGAGCCGCTGCGTTATCTGGCTGTCAGGTACTCCCTGCCGGAGTGGCTGGCAGAGTATTGGCTGGAGGAATATGGCCGGGAGATCACAACAGCCATGGCAGCGGGGCTGATGGAGATTCATCCGGTTTCTTTGCGTTTCTGCTCGGGGCTTTCAACGGAGGAAATCGGGGAGCTTGTAAATAAAATGGAGAAAACAGGGGCAGTACTAAGGGAGAGCCCGTATCTGCCCCGGATCAGGCTGCTGGAGCACGGGGACAATATCAGCGCAATGCCGGGATTCCCGGAGGGCAAGTGGACGGTGCAGGATGTAAGCTCCGCCCTTGCCGTGGAGCTGGCCGGGATCCGGGAGACCGATTTCGTGATGGATGTCTGTGCCGCGCCCGGCGGCAAGAGTCTTCTCGCGGCGGAAAAGGCGGACAGAGTGCTCTGCCGGGATGTGTCCGGGGAGAAGACTGCCCTGATTCAGGAGAACATAGCCCGCATGGGGGCAAAAAACATGGAAATTCAGATCCGGGATGCCCGCTGCTTCGACGAAGCCTGTGCCGATAAGGCGGATGTGGTTCTGCTGGATGTGCCCTGCTCCGGGCTGGGAGTTATGGGCAGGAAGCGGGATATAAAGCACCGGGTGGACAGGGAGGGCATAAAGAGCCTGATTGCCCTGCAGAGAGAGATTGTCGGAGTGTGCAGCCGATATGTGAAGCCGGGGGGAACTCTTCTTTACAGTACTTGTACCGTCAACCCTGAGGAAAACGAAGAGATGGTTCGTTTTATCACCGGGGAGCTGGGGCTGATTCCGGTTTCTCTGGAAGCAATGCTTCCCCCATTGCTTCTGAAGCAGAAAAAGGAGACGGAGGCCCTGCGGAGCAGGCAGGGGAAGGATCACGGGCTGACGGAGGAAGAGCGCGGCGCCTGCATCCAGCTTTTGCCGGGATATATGGAGGCGGATGGCTTTTTTATTGCGAAATTTTCAAGGCCGGGAGAAATGCGGGCTGAAAGCACGGAAGGAACAAATGGAGAAAAAGAAGGATATTAAGTCCATGACGCTGCCTCAATTGACAGAGGAGCTGACGGCTCTGGGGGAAAAGCCCTTCAGGGCAAAACAGATGTATCAGTGGATGCACCAAAAGCTGGCGGACGGTTTCGGAGCCATGACGAATCTGCCCGGCCGCCTGCGGGAGGAGTGTGCGCAGAGATACAGCTATACGGCGCTGAAGCCGGTGCGGGTCAGAGAGTCCGCAATCGACGGCACGAAAAAGTTTCTGTTTGAGCTGGCGGACGGGAATGTGGTGGAGAGCGTGTGGATGCGGTACAAGCACGGTAACAGTGTCTGTATTTCCTCCCAGGTGGGCTGCCGGATGGGCTGCCGTTTCTGCGCTTCTACCCTGGGGGGGCTGGAGCGCAGCCTTTGGCCCTCGGAGATGCTGGATCAGGTTTATGCAGTGCAGAAGATGACGGGGGAGCGGATCTCCAACGTGGTGGTCATGGGGATCGGCGAGCCTTTGGATAATTACGGAAATCTGCTGACCTTTCTCGGAATCCTGACGGATGAAAACGGTCTTCATATCAGCCAGCGGAGCGTGACGGTGTCCACCTGCGGCATTGTGCCGGAAATGCGACGGCTGGCGGAGGAAAAGCTTCAGATTACATTGGCTTTGTCCCTGCACGGAACCACGGACGACAAGCGGCGCAGGCTGATGCCGATAGCTAACCAATACAGTATAGATGATCTGATGAAAGCCTGTGCGTACTATTTTAAGCAGACAGGCAGGAGGATTACCTTTGAATACAGCCTGGTGGGGGGAGTGAACGACACCGACGAGGATGCAGAGCAGCTGGCAGCGCTGGCAAGGCCGCTCTCCTGCCATGTCAACCTGATTCCCGTGAATCCTGTCAGAGAGCGAAAGTATGTCAGCCCGCCGGGAGAGAGGGTGCGGGCCTTTCAGGCAAAGCTGGAAAGGCATAAGGTGAATGCCACTGTCAGGAGGGAAATGGGCAGGGATATTGAAGGGGCCTGCGGGCAGCTGCGGCGGGAGCTGCTGGGCGGCTGAATTTATCTTGTCCTTTTTTTACCATTGTGTTAGAATGTTAGAGATTCGTAAGGATCGTAATTCGAGATATAAGAGAAACGGCTTTGGAGGAAACTTAAAGCGTGATAAAGACATTTTCCGTAACCAATATCGGCAGGAGAAGAAAACTAAATCAGGACTATGTGTATACCTCCGAGACTCCGGTAGGCCAGCTGCCCAATCTGTTTATCGTGGCTGACGGCATGGGGGGCCATAAGGCGGGAGACTATGCCTCGAAGCTGGCGGTCACTACCATGGTGGACGAAATCAGGGTGTTCGCCGGGAAGGAGCCGGAAGCCGTATTAAGAATGGCTGTAGAGAAAGCAAATGCCATGGTTAAGGGAAGTGCGGAGAAGTCGCCGGAGCTGGAAGGAATGGGAACCACGGTAGTAGCTGCAAGCTGTGAAGGCAGGAGACTGTCCGTGGCAAATGTGGGGGACAGCAGGCTGTATGTAGTGGGAAGCCGTGAGATCCGGCAGATCACCAGAGATCACTCCTGGGTGGAGGATATGGTCAGAAGCGGCGGAATGGGACGGGAAGAGGCCAGAAACCACCCGGATAAGAATATTATCACCCGGGCGGTGGGAGCGGAAGAAACAGTAAAGACGGACTTCTTCAGCGTAGAGCTGAAGGAGGGAGATATGATTCTCATGTGTACGGACGGGCTGACAAATATGTTGAATGACGAAGAAATCCGTATGGTGCTGGACGGAGCCAGGGACATTGTAGAGAAGGCAGAAGAGCTTGTGCGCAGGGCCAATGAGAACGGCGGCAGGGACAATATCAGCGTGGTGCTGATCGAACCCGGTATATCGTAGGATCCCGGCCGCGGCACTGCAGTTGCCGGACGGAATGGTTGAATGGAGAGCATATATGGTTAAAATCGGAATGATGATAGGCGACCGGTACGAGATTCTGGAGAAGATCGGTACCGGCGGCATGTCAGATGTATATAAAGCAAAATGTCATAAACTGAACCGCTTCGTGGCGGTGAAGGTATTAAAGCAGGAATTCAGTGAAAATGCAAATTTTGTGTCTAAGTTTCGGATTGAGGCCCAGGCGGCAGCCGGGCTGATGCACCCCAACATAGTCAATGTCTATGATGTGGGGGAAGATAACGGCATCTATTATATTGTTATGGAACTCGTGGAGGGGATTACCCTCAAGAAATACATTGAAAAAAAGGCCAGACTGTCCTTTAAGGAGGCAGTCAGCATTGCCATACAGGTGGGCATGGGAATTGAAGCGGCTCACAACAATCATATTATCCACCGGGACATTAAACCCCAGAATATTATTATATCCAAGGACGGAAAGGTGAAGGTGACGGATTTCGGCATTGCCAAGGCAGCTACCAGCAATACCATCACCTCCAATGTCATGGGATCGGTACATTATACATCACCGGAGCAGGCAAGAGGCGGCTACAGCGATGAGAAGAGCGATATTTATTCGCTGGGCATTACCATGTTCGAGATGCTTACCGGCAGAGTACCCTTTAACGGGGAGACTACGGTAGCTATTGCTATCAAGCATATTCAGGAGGAGTTTCCCTCTCCCAGGGAGTTTGTCCCGGAGATTCCCGGTGCCGTGGAGAGCATCGTGATAAAATGCTGCCAGAAATCCCCTGACCGCAGATACCAGAGCGCACAGGAACTGATCGCTGATTTAAAGCAGTCGCTGATCAATCCGGAAGAGGATTTTGTCGTGCAGAATGAGGTGGAAATGGACGGGGATACCCGGATGATCACCGAGAGCGAGGTGGCGCAGATCAAGCGGCGCACTGCTTATCAGGAGGAGTATCCTGAGCGGGAAGAGATCATGCGTCTCCGCTCCGATACGGAAGTCATGTATGAAAACGAGGACGAACCGGAGGACGGGGAGGACTATGACTATAATCCGGGAATGGAGCGTCTGACCACGTTTCTGGCTGTGGCGGCGGGAATTGTTATCTGTATCATTCTGATTATCCTGGTGGTGAATGTAATCAACAATTTAGGAACCGGAGAAAATCCCGATAATTCCGGTCACAACAGCCCTATCCAGACCGGGGAGGAGTCTTCATCGGAATCTTCTTCCGCGTCCTCCGACGAATCGGAAAAAGTGACCTATGTGCCCATGCCGAATGTCAGGGGCAGGAAGGTGGAGGAGGTCAGAAACGAACTGAAGGATCTGGGAATCAAATCCGAGGTGGAATATGAGGAGTCGGATTCCCTTGAGGCCGGGATCGTTATCAGCGCGGACGTGGGGGAAGGATCGGAAATAGCCGTGGGCAGTACCGTGACCCTGAAGGCCAGCGCAGGCCCCAGAGGCGATATAGTGCCTTCCGTCACAGGCAAGACTTATGAGGAGGCACACAATCTGCTGCTGGACAACGGCTTTCAGGTGGCGAAGCTGGAGGCGTATTCCGATACGGCGGAGGCAGGTATCGTGGTGTTGCAGACACCGGCAGCAGAGAGCAAGGTGGCAAAGGGAAGCGAGATCACTCTGACGGTAAGTCTTGGCAGGGAAAATGCGAAGACGCGGGTGCCTAATCTTCTGGGGCGGACAGAGATGGACGGAATCGTTGTGGCCAATGAGGCCAGGGTGCAGATCGGGTCAGTGACCTATGAGCACAACCCCTACTACCCGGCGGACCAGATCTGTTACCAGAGCTATTCGGCGGACCTGGAGGTGGATGTGGGAACGGAGATCCAGATTACGGTAAGCCTGGGGCCGGAGACGGGGACATCTGCCCTGTACAGATGCAATACCAATATTACTGCGCCCACTTTGGAGGAAGCTCCGGATTACGTTACGAATTCCAGTGTAACGCTGAAGCTGGTGGCAGATGACGGAACGGTGGTGCTGGAAACCATCACTTCAAGCTTTCCTTATGCTACCAATCACAATAACCTGACCTCGTCGGGGGGGACGCTTACCGTGACGTATACCGTGACGAAAGATTCCGTGGTGGATGAGAACGGCACGGTGATACCGGGGGGAACGGAGTCAAAATCCTTTACCAGAAGGATCGAATTTACACCGCAGTAGGACGGGAACATGCAGGGGAAAATTATAAAAGGCATAGCCGGATTCTATTATGTGCACTGCGGGGGCAGTGTGGGAGAATCCAAAATCTATGAATGTAAGGCCAGGGGAGTGTTTCGAAAGGATCATCGCAAGCCTCTGGTAGGAGATAATGTGGAGCTTGATGTGCTGGACGAGGAGAAGTCGCTGGGAAATATCAGCGGGCTGCTGCCCAGGTACAGTGAGCTGATCCGGCCGGCAGTAGCAAATGTGGATCAGGCGCTGGTGATTTTTTCCCTTGCCAGGCCGAAGCCGAATTTCAATCTGCTGGACAGATTTCTGATCATGATGGGGCAGCAGGAGGTACCCTGTCTGATCTGCTTCAACAAGCAGGACCTGGATTGTGAAGGTCAGGGAGAGATATACCGGAAGATTTATGAAGACTGCGGCTACAGAGCCCTGCGGGTCAGCGCCGGGCGGGGAGAAGGGATGGAGGAGCTGAGAATGCTTCTGGCCGGGAAGACCACTGCGGTGGCGGGCCCCAGCGGCGTGGGAAAATCCTCTATTGTCAATGGCCTGCAGTCAGGAACCGTTATGGAGACAGGCCAGATCAGTGAAAGGATCGGGCGGGGAAAGCATACCACCAGGCATTCCGAGCTGATTGCCATGGGGGAGGATACCTATATTCTGGACACGCCGGGTTTCAGCTCCCTGGGACTGTTTGATCTGGAAAAGGAACAGCTGGCGGCGTATTATCCGGAATTTATCCGATTTGAAAAGGACTGCAGGTTCGGCGGCTGCTCCCATGTGGCCGAGCGGGACTGCGGTGTCCGCGATGCCGTGGAGCAGGGTCGTATCAGCAGGCTGCGGTATGAGAATTACTGTCTGCTGTACGGGGAACTCAAGGACAGGAAGAAATTCTGAGGCGGGTAGTTCACGCCGTTCAGGAAACGGCGGAAACCAGGCAGGACCTGAAGAGGGCTGCCGCTACACCTTCTGCGCAATAAGCGTATCCATACAGTGCTTATGGGGCGTGCCGCCGCTGTTGCAGTCAAAGATCTCTTCTTTACAGGTACAAAACAGCCAGTCATGGTAATAGCCGAACAATTCTCCGGAAAGCCAGGGATGCCTCTTTGTTTCATCCCTGGTACCGTCCGGGGCGCGGTGGATAAAAGGTTTTTTGACAAAAACATTAAAAGCGTTGATGCCGTTTACAGCGGTGTGAGCCTTGAGGCTGTCACAAAGCTCTTTGCGGTGAGCGGGAGGGATGAAGTGGAACACGCCGCTGCTGAAAATAATGTCATATTCCCCGTCAGGGCGGTAGTCAAAAATATCCGCTTTGAATAACCGGACGTGGACCTTGTTATATTCCGCAAGCTTTTTTGCCTTTTCAATGCCTTGCTCGGACACGTCGAAGGCCGTCACGGCATATCCGCATTTGGCGAAGAAAACGGCGTCTTTTCCCTCACCGCAGCCAATATCCAGCACGCGGTACGGCCTTACCGGCGGGAGAAGCTTCATCAGGTCAAAGCAGATCCGGTTTGGGATCAGCCCCCAGTAATATTCCTCGGTACTGTAGCGCCCGTCATAATCCGTTATCACACTGTTAAAGCCCAGCAGGGCATCCACGGTGGTGTTGAGGGCGGAGGCCAGCCGGGGAAGCATTTCAATGTCGGGGTAAGCAGTATTGTTTTCCCACTTTGACACTGCCTGAAAGGATATATTGAGGATACCGGCAAGCTGATTCTGTGTCAGGCCCAGTTCCTTACGTCTTTTGCATATTACCTCTCCTGTTTTCAGATTATCCATTTTCAACCTCCATATTGAGACAGCTCTTCAGGTGCAGACAGGATGTTCCTGCCTTTTTGACTGGTTTTATTGTAATATGATCCGGCCGATGACGCAATAACCCGGCAGGAGAATCCGCCGTGACAATTCACCCTGTGGTTGAATGGCGGTTATACTTGCATGTACCAGGGAAAGAAACTATAATGTTTAAGGGATAATATATACTGGGTAAAAAGGAGCTGGATACAAATGACGCTGGATAAATTGGGTATCGGGGAGACAGGCACAATTCTTGCCGTGGGAGGAAGCGGCGCATTACGCCAGCATTTCCTGGATATGGGACTGATCCAGGGTGTTGAAGTGACGGTGGTAAAGTATGCGCCTATGGGAGATCCGGTGGAACTGCGGATCCGGGGCTATGAGCTGACAATCAGACTGGCAGATGCGGAGAAAATAGAAGTCAGCCGGGAACGGGAGAAAAAGGCGGAGGCCGTACCGGAGGCAAAGACAGGGAAAGGGAAGGAGCACCCGGGCTATGGCGAGGGAGGCAGGTATCACGAAAAGGCGCAGGAAAATCCTTTGCCGGAAGGGGAGACGCTTACCTTTGCCCTGGTGGGAAACCAGAATTGCGGGAAGACCACGCTGTTCAACCAGCTGACCGGTTCCAATCAGCATGTGGGCAATTTCCCCGGGGTCACGGTGGACAGGAAGGATGGGGCAATAAAAGGGACGAAGAACACTCTGATCACGGATTTGCCGGGAATTTATTCCATGTCCCCTTACAGCAGCGAGGAGGTAGTCACCAGGGAATTCCTGCTGAAGGAGCGGCCCAGGGGGATCATTAATATTGTGGATGCCACCAATATTGAGCGGAATCTGTATCTGACCATGCAGCTGATGGAATTGAATATGCCCATGGTGGTGGCGCTGAACATGATGGATGAGGTGCGGGAAAACGGGGGTTCCATCCTCGTGAACGAGATGGAAGAAATGCTGGGAGTGCCTGTGATTCCCATTTCTGCGGCCAAGGGAGAGGGAATCAGCGAGGTGGTGGATCACGCAATACACGTGGCGAAATACCAGGAGTGTCCCGGCAAGGTGGACTTTTGCAGCGCGGAGGACGAAAACAGCGCCGTGCACAGATGTATCCATGCCATAATGCACCTGATAGAGGACCATGCGGTGAAGGCGCAGATCCCTGTGCGTTTCGCAGCATGCAAGCTGGCCGAGGGAGACCGCCTGATGCCGGAAAAGCTGCTGTTAAGCCGGAATGAGGAGGAGATGCTGGAGCACATTATTCTGCAGATGGAAGAGGAATGCGGAATGGACAGCGCTTCTGCCATAGCGGATATGCGTTTTGGCTTTATCCACAAGGTCTGTACAGAGGCGGTGTTAAAGCCCAGGGAGAGCAGGGGACGGATCCGGAGCCAGAGGGCTGACAGGATTCTGACCGGAAAATATACGGCGATCCCTTCCTTTATCCTGATTATGGGGCTGGTATTCTGGCTGACCTTCAACGTTATAGGCGCGGTGCTCTCGGAGCTGCTGGACAGGGGAATCGGAGCGCTTTCGCAGTTTACGGCCGGGATGCTTGCCTCGGCCAATGTAAACCCCGTACTGCGTTCGCTGGTGATGGACGGCATCTTTACCGGTGTGGGAAGTGTGCTTAGTTTCCTGCCGGTGATAGTCACGCTGTTTTTCTTTTTGTCCATGCTGGAGGACAGCGGTTATATGGCCAGGGTGGCGTTTATTATGGATAAGCTGCTGCGTAAGATCGGTCTGTCGGGCCGGAGCATTGTGCCGATGCTGATCGGCTTTGGCTGTACCGTGCCGGGAGTGATGGCCAGCAGGACGCTGTCCTCGGAGCGGGACAGAAAGATGACGATCCTGCTGACGCCCTTTATGAGCTGTTCCGCAAAGCTTCCCATATATGGTTTTTTTGCGGCGGCGTTTTTCCCGGGGCACGGGGCGGCTGTCATGATCCTGCTGTACTTTTTCGGGATCTTGGCGGGAATCCTGATGGCGCTGCTCTTAAAGGCCGTGAAATTCAAGGGAGAGCCGGTGCCCTTTGTGATGGAGCTGCCCAACTACCGTATGCCGGGGGCCAAGAATGTGGCCAGACTGTTGTGGGATAAGGCGAAGGACTTTTTACAGAGGGCCTTTACCGTCATCTTTCTGGCTACGATTATCATCTGGTTCCTGCAGAACTTTGACATCCGGCTGAATGTGGTGGAGGACTCCAGGGACAGCATACTGGCGGCCCTTGCGGGAGTGATTGCCCCCGTGTTTGCACCGCTGGGCTTTGGGGACTGGAGAATCTCCACGGCCCTGATGACAGGGATAATGGCAAAGGAAAGCGTGGTTTCCACTCTGACGGTGCTGTTTGGCTCCACGGATGCAATTCTGGGAGCACTGACTACAGCGGGGGCGGCGTCCCTGCTGATCTTCTGCCTGCTGTATACACCCTGCGTGGCGGCGATAGCTTCCATCAAGCGGGAGCTGGGAGCAAAGTGGGCTGCCGGCGTGGCGGCAGGACAGTTGGTTATTGCCTGGCTGGGGGCGTTTGCGGTACATCTGGTGCTGGCAGGGTAAGGACCGGTGACGGATAATGAGTCAGGTGACGGCGTAAGGCACACGGGCGCGTTCCGGAAATTCTGCGGGCTGCCGAGGGGGCGTTGATTTTCTGGTACTCTGCAAAAATGAAGACTGGAATTCCCGGGAAGACTATGATAAAATAAAAAAGAATCGGTAGTAACCTCCGTTCCGGATTTTTGCCCCGGCATGGGAGTTTTTGGAAAACAGAAAGAGGATGTCATGGCAGTTAGAATTTTGATTGTGGATGATGCGCTGTTCATGCGGGGAGTGCTCAGGGAAATAATGGAAAAGAACGGATATACCGTGGTGGGAGAGGCCGAAAACGGTATAGAGGCAATAGAGAGATATAAGGAATTAAAGCCTGATATAGTGACGATGGATATTACCATGCCGGATATGACAGGCATGGCTGCGGTTAAGGCTATTCGGGAATTCGACGGCGATGCCAAGATCATTATGTGCTCTGCCATGGGACAGAATACCATGGTGATGGAAGCCATGCGAAACGGCACCATGGATTTTATCATAAAACCCTTTCAGGCGTCTACGGTGCTGGAGGCTTTAAGACGTTGCAGCATGTACGGCGGCGGGGGCAGATAGGCAGGAAAAGATAAACTGAATCAAATAAGTCTGTCAACCTTGCGTAAAACACCGCTTCCGCGAAAATCGGAGCGGTGTTTTTGCATGACTTTATGAGGGTAAGGCATGCGGGGGAAGAATCAGAAATCGGGAGGGTGGAAGAAAATTGCAGAAGATCCGTTGTGTAGTTGAAAGAATTACATATCAGAATCCGGAAAACGGGTATTCCGTCTTAAAGTGCAGGGTTAAGGATTATAGTGACTTAGTGCCGGTGATTGGCAACATGATAGATGCAAACGTGGGATCAGTCCTGATAGCGGAAGGAAACTGGAAGGTAGATGCCAAATATGGCAGGCAGTTCGTGGCGGAAAACTGGGAGGAGACACTTCCGGCCACCGTTTACGGGATGGAGAAATATCTTGGTTCCGGGCTGATCAGGGGTGTGGGACCGAAGTTTGCCAGGAAGATTGTTCAGAAATACGGTGTAGATACCTTTACTGTTATCGAGAACAATATCGACCTCCTGATTGAGATAGAGGGTATTGGCAGGAAGCGGATCCGGATGATCGCCGAATCATGGGAGCGGCAGAAAGAGGTGAAAAATATAATGCTCTTTTTGCAGGAGCATCAGGTTTCCACGTCTTATGCCGCAAAGATATATCGGCAATACGGCAATGGCAGCATTGCCGTAATGAAGGAGAATCCGTATCGGCTGGCGGATGATATATGGGGCATTGGATTCAAGACCGCAGATCAGATTGCCGGGAAGCTGGGATTCGGGAAAGAGTCCTTTGTGCGGCTTAGAAGCGGTCTGATGTATGTATTATCGGAGCTGTCAAATGAAGGGCATGTGTATGCAGGGAAACAGCAGCTTATAGAGAAAGCTTCGGAGCTGTTGGAAGCATCGCCGCAGACGGTGGTTATGACAATGGACGAAATGCTGAAAAAGGAAGAGTTGATTCCGGAAAAGAATATCCGGCAGAATGACGAAGAAAAAAGTATGGCAGTTTACCTGCCGCCGTTCTATTTTGCCGAAGTGGGTGTTGCCGGAAAATTGAAGAAGCTTGCTGCGTCTCCTGCAGGGGATCAACTCTACACAAGGCTTATGGAGGCGAGAAAGAGTACAGGAAATGAAGCCCTTTCGGTTGACGTTGACGCAATCCAGTCAAAGACCGGGATGGAATATGACGGAGTCCAGGCGGATGCCATCAGACTGGCAGCCACAGCGAAGGTGATGGTGCTGACAGGCGGTCCCGGCACAGGAAAGACGACTACCACACATGGCATCATATCCGCATTTCGGGCATATGGACTTCGCATATTGCTGGCTGCACCCACAGGCAGGGCAGCGAAGCGGATGACGGAAGCAACCTCCCTGGAAGCAAAGACCATCCACAGACTTTTGGAATGCAAGCCGCCGGATGGTTATCAGAGAAACGAAGAGAATCCACTGGAGGGAGATGTATTGATCGTGGATGAATGTTCCATGATCGACATCATTCTGATGAATTCGCTTTTGAAGGCCATTCCGCCGACCATGCGGCTTATCATGGTAGGGGATATTGACCAGCTTCCTTCCGTGGGTGCGGGAAATGTTCTCAGAGATATGATTGATTCCGGGGTTTTTCCGGTGGTGAGGCTTACGAGAATATTCAGACAGGCCCAGACGAGCCGCATAGTCACAAATGCCCACCGCATGAATGAGGGCAGAATGCCGGACATCAGCAATGGGAAAACTTCGGATTTCTTCTTTATGGAGAATGAAGATGCAGAAGCGGCAGTGCCGCAGATCGTGAAGCTGGTGAAAGAGAAGCTGCCCGGGTATTACCGGGTTGAGCCCTCGCAGATACAAGTGCTGACCCCCATGCAGAAAGGGGTAATCGGGGCAACCAATCTGAACCTGGCCTTACAGGAAGCACTCAACCCGCCGGAGCATGATATTTTTATGAAGGGAAGGGGCAGGGTGACAATGCCCAGGAAGTGTCTGCATCGGAGCGGATATGCGTTCAGGGAAGACGACAGGGTGATGCAGATCAAGAATAACTATGATAAAGAGGTTTTTAACGGTGACATTGGTATGATCGAATCCGTGAATGAGGGAGACAGGACCCTTACCGTTAATTTCGAGGGCCGGAGTATAGAGTATGATGTGACGGAACTGGATGAATTGGTCCATGCTTATGCGACGACGATCCATAAGGCGCAGGGATCCGAATACCCGATTGTGGTAATGCCTGTTATGATGAATCATTTTGTGATGCTCCAGAGGAATCTGATCTACACCGGCATTACCAGGGCAAAGAAGGTGCTTGTCATCGTGGGGACGAAGAAAGCATTGTCTTATGCGGTGAGGAATGTGACAGTCACAAAGAGGAATACGCTGCTTCGTGAGAGGCTGTCTGGGAAAGGAGCATTCTGAAGAGCCGTCTGATGAAACTGCTGGAGGACTGCCGATAGAAATACAATGATTTACTTTTAGGTATTACTATGCTATACTACCAAAGTGAAAAGGACTTATTTACTATAAGAAAAGAAAATAACAAGAAATTTTCAAAGGAGATTAGGATAAAATGAAACTGGGAATTATCGGACTTCCGAACGTGGGGAAGAGCACTCTTTTTAATTCACTGACAAAGGCGGGGGCAGAATCAGCCAATTATCCCTTCTGCACCATAGACCCCAATGTGGGAGTCGTGGCGGTGCCGGATGAGCGGCTGGAATTGCTGGGAAATATGTATCATTCGAAGAAGGTGACTCCGGCAGTGATTGAATTTGTGGACATTGCGGGTCTGGTCAAGGGTGCATCCAAGGGAGAAGGTCTGGGAAACCAGTTTCTGAGCAATATTCGCGAAGTGGACGCCATCGTGCATGTGGTGCGGTGCTTTGAGGACGGCAATGTGGTCCATGTGGATGGCAGCGTCAATCCTCTGAGGGACATTGAGACCATAAATTTTGAACTGATTTTTTCAGACCTGGAGGTGCTGGAGAGAAGGCTGGCAAAGGTGGTCAAAGCCGCGAGAATGGATAAGGCAGCCGCCAAGGAACAGGCTTTCCTGGAGAGGATCAAGGCCCATCTGGAGAGCGGTAAGCAGGCGAAAACCATGGAGATTACGGACGAGGATGAGCTGGCGTTTATGCGGGAGTATAATTTCCTGACCTGGAAGCCTGTGATCTATGGTGCCAATGTGTCTGAGGACGACCTTGCGGATGACGGCGCGTCTAACACCAAAGTGGCTGAGGTGAGAAGGTTTGCCGAAGGTGAGAAGAGCGAAGTGTTTGTGATCTGTGCTCAGATCGAGCAGGAGATTTCGGAGCTGGACGACGACGAGAAAGCAATGTTCCTGGAGGATCTTGGCTTGAAGGAATCCGGTCTGGAGAAGCTGGTAAGGGCAAGCTATTCGCTGCTGGGACTTATGAGCTTTCTGACGGCAGGAGAGGATGAGACCCGGGCCTGGACCATCAGGATCGGTACAAAGGCACCTCAGGCAGCAGGCAAGATCCATTCCGACTTTGAGCGGGGCTTTATCAAAGCGGAAGTGGTGAATTATAAAAATCTTCTGGAGCATGGTTCGCTGGCAGCCGCCCGTGAAAAAGGGTTGGTGGGTATCGAAGGCAAAGACTATGTGGTGCAGGACGGCGACGTGATTCTGTTTAGGTTCAACGTCTAGCGAGGAAGGTAACCAAGCGACTGCGGAACAGTCATTGAAAGAAAGGAGTTTTATGAACGCAGGCGAAATTGCATTTCCCAATCTGGGGATATATTTTCATAATGTGCCCCGGTCTTTCAGCATTTTTGGCTTTGAGATTGCGTTTTACGGGCTTTTGATCGGAATCGGAGTCCTTGCGGGGCTGGGGATGGCGCTGCATGTGGCAAAGAAGACAGGTCAGAATCCCGATGATTATTGGGACTTTGCCATTTGGGCAGTGCTTTTTTCCGTGATTGGCGCGAGAATTTATTACGTCATATTTTCCTGGGAGGATTATAAGGATAATCTGCTCAGCATTTTCAAGCTGCGCAGCGGAGGTCTTGCCATTTACGGCGGGGTTATAGCAGCCTTTATCACGCTTTTTGTCTGGTGCAGGATCAAGAAGAAGAAACCGCTGCTGATCGGCGATACCGCCATGCCGGGACTGATTTTGGGACAGGCGATCGGGCGCTGGGGCAATTTCATGAACAGGGAGGTTTTCGGAGATTATTACAACGGCCTGTTTTCCATGCAGATTCCTCTTGCGGATGTAAGGGATCCCGGCGATATTACGGAGCGGATTGCCGCCAATATTCCGGAGGGGGCGAATTATATTAATGTGCATCCCACTTTTCTGTATGAGAGTGTCTGGAATCTGTTGATACTGATACTTCTTCTGGTGTACCGGAAACACAAAAGGTTTGACGGTGAGCTTTGTCTGCTTTATCTTGGCGGATATGGACTGGGACGCTTCTGGATAGAGGGAATCCGGACGGACACCCTGTTTATTCCCGGGACTTCCGTCCCGGTATCCCAGGTGCTGGCGCTGGTGATGGTGGCCTTTGCGGTGCTGGCAGACATTTTCGTACGGATCAGGCTGAGGAGAGAAGAGAAAGACAGAGAAAAAAATACAGGCAGAGGATAAAGACCTTTCATCAACCGCTATATAAGAAAGACAGTGTAAAAAGCATTTCTGCTTCCTACACTGTCTTTCTTGCCTTTGCAACGCCCATAAAGCTGTAGACCTATTTTGTTTCCAAATTGCTTGCCTATGTGGCGTCAGCATTTGCCGGTCTCTCTTTGCATTAATCGCCTGCGGCATGTGCAATCCTATATCGTATTGGACTTCCCGATATAAATGGGGAAGGTATCCGTGCCTTTCATTTCCTTTCCGGCGGTAATCAGTACGTTCTTGTCCGCAATGAGATACTCAATATTTGCTCCTGCCTCTACCACGGTTCCCTGCATCAGAATGCAGTTCTTAACCTTAGCGCCCTTGGCAATCTTTACCCCTCTGAACAGAATGCTGTTTTCCACCTCGCCCTCGATCAGACAGCCGTCTGCAACCATGATATTCTGTACCTTGGCACCCTCAATATATCTGGTGGGGGTATCGTCCCTGATCTTGGTATAGATCGGGAATCCGGAGAAAAGAGAATCCAGATTGTAATCGTCCAGCAGCTTCATATTCTCGTCAAAATAGCTCTTAAGGTTGGTTATACGGGCTACATAGCCGTCATATTTATATGCCTGGACGTTCAGCTTGTTCAGGTTGGGCAGCAGGACATCCCGCTCAAAATAAGCCTGCCCGCGAACAAAAGCAGTATTGATCAGGTCAATCAGAAGTTCACGTTCCAGCAGATAGATATTCATGCTGAAATTCTGTACGCCGGTTTCCCGGGGATTCACATAAATCTTGGTAATCCGCCCGTTCTCAATGCCAAAGGTGTAGTAAAAGCCCTTGTCATTAGACTTTGACTGTACAAGGCTTTCCGGAAGCTCCTGTTCATTGTAAGCCACGGTGACATCAGCACCGCTCTCAATATGAGACTTGATCATGGTATTGAAGTCAAAGTTCATCACAATGTTTGTATCGGTGATGACCACATATTTTTCCTTTTGATTGCGCAGGAAGCCCAGCAGGCTAGCCAGTGCGTCCACCCGTCCGCTGTATGGCTTGTTCCCTTTTTCGGCAAAAGGAGGGAAAATATTTAAGCCGCCGTTTTTGCGAACCAGATCCCATTCACGGCCGGAGCCCAGGTGATCCATCAGGGAATGGTAGTTGTTGTTTGCCATAACGCAGACATTATCTATATCGCAATGGGACATACTGGACAAGATGAAATCTATCAGGCGATAACGGCTGGCAAAGGGGATGGAGGCCATCATACGCACATTGACCAGGTCAGGAACCAGCACGTCATAGCTGTTGGGAAAAATAATGCCAAGCGCGTTCATATTTGTGTTTAACATTGTACTTCACCGCCTTTCACGTCATCTCTGATCATGGCCTTGGGCCCGACCGTTGCGCCATCGCCAATAGTAATGCCTGTACCCACTGTGGCAACGCCGTTTTCGGTTTCGGTAGGCATCGCACCTACGATGGCATTTTCGCCGATGGTCACGTTTTCCGCTATAATGCAATGCTTTACAACGGCTCCTGCCTTAATGACAGTGCCGCCCATTACTACTGCGTCCTCGACGACGGCGTCTTTTTCCACCTTTACGCCGGCGAACAGCACGGAGTGCTTTACGGTGCCCTTGATGCGGCAGCCGTCGGTGATCATGGAGTTTTCCACAATGGCGCCGGCGTTTATCTTGTGTCCGGTCATACCGCTGTTGCGGCTGTAGATTTTCCAGTTCTCGTCAAACAGGTCGATTCCGCTGTGTTCCGGATCCAGCACTTCCATGTTGGCTTCCCACAGGGAAGAGATGGTCCCCACATCCTTCCAGTAGCCGTTAAAGTGATAAGCATACATTTTCCGGCCGTCCCGAAGGAGGTTGGGAATAATATTTTTGCCGAAGTCGTTCTCGGAGCCGGAATCTGCCTCGTCCTCGCTCAGGTACTTTTTCAGAATGTCCCAGTTGAAGATATAGATTCCCATGGAAGCAAGATTGGATTTGGGCTCTTTGGGTTTCTCCTGGAATTCCGTGATCCGATCGTCATCGTCCGCTACCATCAGCCCGAAACGGGAAGCCTCTTCCCAGGGGACTTCCATGACGGCCACGCTGAATTCCGCGTTTTTCTCCTTATGGAACTGCAGGAAATCGTTGTAATCCTGCTTGCAGATCTGGTCTCCGGAGAGGATGATCACATACTGCGGATCGTAGCGCTCAATAAAGGAAATATTCTGGTAAATCGCGTTGGCCGTTCCTTTATACCAGTCCGAGCCGCTTGCCTTTTGGTAAGGCGGCAGGACATGTACTCCCCCATAAAGGCGGTCCAGATCCCAGGGCTGTCCGTTCCCGATGTACTCATTTAGCACCAGAGGCTGGTACTGAGTCAGGATGCCCACCGTGTCAATACCGGAATTGACACAATTGGACAGAGGGAAATCAATAATCCGATATTTTCCGCCAAACGGAACTGCCGGCTTTGCCAGCTTTTCGGTCAATGCGTACAGGCGGGAGCCTTGTCCCCCGGCGAGAAGCATTGCAATCATTTCTTTTGCCATATTTTTACCTCCTACTTTAATACCTTACTTAAGATTATATAATTTTATTCTAAAAAAGAATAGTAGATTATAAAATTTACGGCCTGTAAAAAGTGACAAAAATTAGAGTCGCTGGCTGGTAAAAAGTGACAGACAGGTAGTTTGTTTGTGTCAAATAAGTCCCTGATTCACGTCAAAACAGGAAAGATATTTTGGTTTCATGACGATATTATATTTGATGAAAATGAGGCGAACGGCAGCAAATAAGGAGAGGCAGTTATGAGCATGGTTGACATGAATTACGGAGTGGGAAATTACAGAAGCTTAAGCGGAAACCGCAGGACGGATAAAAGGGCGCCCGGCAAAATATGTGAGGACAGCAGCCCGGGGAAGCATGACAGAGTCGGACAGGAGTCCGAAAGAAGCCGTGGTAACGGAAGAAGATCGGAGATGACATTTGCCCGAAGCATGGCCAATATTGAGGCGGAAAAGTTTGGTGGGAAGGAAAATGCCGTCAGCCCGGAAAAAACCGCGGGAACGGCAGAAACCGCAGGAACGGCGGAAACCGCGATCTGGGGGGCCGACGCCGAAACGAAGGATAAGATGGACATGAGTCTGGCGGAATACATCTGGTATATTGACCGTCTGATTTCGCAGATGGCCCGGAGAGGCTACAGCAGGGGGAATTCCGTTTTCGTCTATATTTCGCAGGAAGGCTATCGGGCGATGCAGGCCGATCCGGAATATGAGGCATGGGTCTTAAGCAGCATCAGGAGCTCTTATCAGTTCTGCCGGGGGATGGGCGGGCACGACGGCTATCACAGCGCGCACTTTTTCGGCGCATCCAAAGAGGAGTACCGGGGGCAGAGCTGGCATTCCGGCTGCAGTAAGTGCGAGCAGGAAAGACGGCGGCAACAAAAGCTGCTGCGGAAAAAGCGTCTGAAGGCCCTGCTCAAAAAGCGTCAGGAGCAGAAGTGGCTGCAAAAGCAGCGCCTGGAGAAGCTGAGACTGGAAAGGCTGCGCCTGGAGAAGGCGGTCTATAAAAGGCTCGTTATAAAGGACAAACAGAACCGGAAGCGGCTGGAGGAGGAATACCGGCAAGAGGCTCTGGCACGCAGCGAAGCGGCGTCGGCATTCAGAATATACCAGGCTCTGGCGAGGTATAATGAGCAGTAGGGAATGTGAATATGTATTTGGAAAATGCAGAAAGGTGTGGTAGAATACCTATTGCGGACAGAACCGGCTGCCAGGGACGGCAGGAGGTACATGCCGCAGGAATCAGGAAGGTATGTGAGGAAGTATGAGCAAGGTACTGATCATCGAGGACAGCGCCGATATAAACGATCTGATCGGGGAAGCACTGAAAAAGGCAGGATATGAGTACAGACAGGCATTTTCCGGTACGGAGGGGCTTTTGCGGGCAGAGACGGAACAGTTTGACCTGGCGGTAATGGATCTGATGCTGCCTGGTATGAGCGGGGAGGAGCTTCTGCCCAGGCTTCGGGAAAAGCAGGGTATTCCCGTCATTATCCTTTCGGCAAAGGACAGTCTGGACAGCAAGCTCTCGCTGTTCGATCTTGGGGCGGAGGATTATATGACAAAGCCCTTTGAGGTGGAGGAGCTGATTGCCAGGATCGGGGTGAGGCTTAAGAAAGCATCGGCAGGCCGGGGCCCAGAGGGGAAAAAGCTGGTACTGAAGGATCTGGTCCTGGATCCGGAGGGCTTTTGCGGTGAGATTGGCGGAGACAAGCTCTCTTTTACAAAACAGGAGTTTAAGATTCTGGAGCTCCTGCTCTCGAACCCTCAGAGAGTGTTTTCCAAGCAGGACATATATGATTACGCCTGGGAAGAGTATTATATGGGCGAGGACAAGACCGTGAATATGCACATCAGTAACATCAGGAAGAAGCTGAAGGCCGTCTCGGAGGAGGAATATATTGAAACCGTCTGGGGGATCGGCTTTAAGGCGAAATGTTGAAATCTTGAATCTTTCTTGAATCTTTTTTTGCGCTATCTTGAATATCTGCCTGTATATTTAAAGCATGGCAGCTGCGGCAGTGCGGGCTGTTACTGGAAAGAAGGTGACAGACCAGGGGCATATTTTTGCCCCGGGTGAATACCTGCCGTGGCTGAGGCGGAAACAAGAAAGGGTGTGAATAATATGGATTATCTGCTTTCGACGGAAAATCTCACAAAGCAGTACAAAAACAAAAAGGCTGTGGACAGTGTAAATATCCACGTCAGGCAGGGGGATATTTACGGGCTGATCGGCAGGAACGGAGCCGGGAAGACAACTTTGATGAAAATGATTTCAGGTCTGGCGGCATCCAGCTCGGGCAGCTTTACCCTTTTCGGAGAGGAGGGAGGCGCTGCCGGAAGGATCATGAACAGGGTGGGAACTCTGATCGAGGAGCCGGGCATCTATGGGGATATGTCCGCATACGGCAACCTTCATGCCAAATGTATCGCTCTGGGTGTGAGAGGCAGGGACACCGAGCGGAAGCTTCTGGAGATCGTGGGCCTGGCGGATACGGGAAAGAAGCCCGTGGGAAAATTTTCCATGGGTATGAGACAGCGTCTGGGGATCGCCCTGGCACTGGTTGGAGATCCGGATCTGGTGATCCTGGATGAACCCATTAACGGGCTGGATCCTCAGGGAATCGCAGAGGTAAGGGCGGCCATTGAGCGATTAAACAAAGAGCGGCGGATAACCTTTATTATCTCCAGCCACATTCTGGGGGAGCTCTCGAAGTTTGCTTCCCGTTATGGCATTATACACAATGGAGCACTGCTGCAGGAGCTTTCCGGGGAGGAACTTTCCCAAAGATGCTCCCGCAAGATTCTGCTTACCACCTCTGACACGCCGGCAGCCTCCACGGTGCTGGAGAAGGCCGGCATCCGGAAGTATCGGGTCACGGGCAAAAATACGGTGGAAATTTACGAGGGATTTGAGCAGACCGCGGAAATTAACGCTGCCTTTGTCGCTGGCGGGGTTCCCATCAACGGTATCGCAGTGGTAAATCAGGAGCTTGAGGATTATTATCTGGAGTTGACGGGAGGGACGGGAAATGTTTAATCTGGTTAAAATGAATTTTTACAGGATGTTTCATCAAAAGTCCTTCTATGTATGTTTAGCGGTAACCGCATTGATAGGCTGGTTCATGGTCTTTCTGGTCTGGATGACGCCGATGATGGAGGAGAAGGCCCGGGAAGCAAGGGAGCTGGCCGCCCAGGAAGGCCAGAAATCGGCAACCGGTGAGTTTCAGGCGGGGTTTTTCGTGGGAATCTCAGGCGGTACGGAAGGCGACCCGAATGAAGAGATGCCCGTACTGGAGGAATTTAACGTCTCGGATTTTACTTATCAATTTTGTTACAGCGGTTTTAATGTGATTCTGCTGTCTGTGGGGGTATCCCTGATTGTCAATTCGGAAAGTAAAAGAGGCTATATCAAAAATATAGGCGGACAGATCAGGCCCCGGGGCATGTTTATTGCGGCAAAGCTGCCGGTGATTCTGTTTGAGGTGGCTGCCATGTACGCGGCGGCTGTTCTGAGCCTGGCCCTGTTCGGAAGAATCTACTATAATAAGTACACACTGGGGGATGTTGCCGGTGTGGGAAAGATTCTGCTGCTGCAGATATTGCTGGGAGTGGCATTCGGGGCACTGGTCATGCTGCTCTGTACCATTGCCCGCAATGCGGCGGCAGGTATCCTTCTGGGGGTAGCGGTGAATATGACTCCCATACTTTACGGCTTTCTCAGTAAGCTGGCGGTGGCGTATCTGGGTGCGCCGGAGGGCTTCAATGTATCTATGTATACCCTGGAATATTACCTTATGAGTGCAGTGGAAGTCCCAGATACCGCCAGGGCAGTGACGGTGGGGCTGGTGTACCTGCTTCTGGCCACCGGATTGGGGTGGTTTATCATGGAGAAGAGGGACATAGTATGATAATATGGGCGGTGGCGGCTACGCTGGTGTGTATTGCCTTAAGTCTGGGAATCGTTATGATCCTGCGGCAGATCAGGGAGATCTGCCGCCGTCTGTCGTTTATCAGAATCCACAGGACCAATATGAGGCTGACCGCGGACACGCCGTTTCCGGCCATGAACAGGCTCATAGACGAAATAAATGCCTTTCTGGAGGAAGCTGCGGAAGAGAATATAGGGATTGAACGGGAAAGCAGGGGGCTTAAGGATTCCCTGACGGGTATTTCCCATGACATCAGGACGCCGCTCACCTCCCTCAGCGGATATTTTCAGTTGCTCACCCGGGAGGAATCACCGGAGGAGCGGGAGCGTTACTGTACTATCATCAAGGCGCGCATCGACAGCCTGGAATCCATGCTCGAGGAATTGTTCACCTATACCAAGCTTCAGAACAGTGACTATCGGATCGAGATGGATTCGGTGAATTTTACCCGGTGTGTTATTGATACGATGTTGGCGTTTTACGGTCAGTTTGCGGTTAAAAACATGCAGCCGGAGGTATCTATCGAAGAGGAAGCGGCATATATTTACGGAAATCCGGAGGCTGTGCGCCGAATCTTGCAGAATATATTAAAAAATGCACTGGTACACGGGATCGGGGAGCTGTCTGTATCTCTGCGTACGAAGGAAAACAAGGTGGTCTTTCAGTGCGCCAACAGATGTGAGGCACCGGAAGAAATAGATGTGGAGGAGGTTTTCTCCAGATTTTATAAGGCGGATCCTGCGAGAAGGGATACCTCTACAGGCCTTGGGCTTACCATTGCCGCGGAGCTGGCCCGGCGGATGAAGGGCGAGCTTACGGCGGATCTGCGGAAGGATATTTTTACCGTCAGAGCGGCGTTCCCACTGTTTGCTGCGGGGCGGAGCATTTGACTTTTGCCGCCGGATTGTTTATACTGGAAAGGAAATTGAAAGATCGGCGGAAACAAAAGAGGGGGCGTTATGGGGAGATATAGTAAGGACATACAGTTAGAGCAGCCCATTGATGTGGTAAGCATGGTGATGGAGGATTTTGTGTATCATAATCGCTTTTCCAGGACCGACTGGAACGGGGAGATGGTATATTATCTGAAGGATTGCCACAATAAGGAACGCTATATGAAGTGGGTTTATGTGGACGGGAGGTTTCATGTGGAGGCCTGGCTGAAAAACTCTTTTGGCGGCGAGACGGATCTGGACGGTCTGGGCGGAGGAGCCAGCCGGAAAGAGTTTCGGGCCAGCATAGACGGCCTTATTGAGACGCTTAAGAAAACGGCGGCGGGATCTCTGGCAGGCGGCCATATCGGTTCCGATCCCCTCCATCACGACAGCGGTTATGGGGATAACCATGATGTGTGGAAAGAGGATACCAGATGGCAGCAGAATTTATCCGCACAGGGCAGCAGTACCGTGCAGGCGGATAGCACAAATAAGCAGGGCGGGTCTTATCAGCCACCGACGCAGCCTGCAGGTCAGTGGAATCAGAAGGCTCCGGATGCCGCCGGAGCGAATGCCGCAGGGACGGCAGGCGGGAATCCAGCCAGGTCCTTTCGGGATCCGGAGGCCAATGTATCGCTGATATTTGCCATCCTGGCGCTGATGTTCGGCTGGTCGTTTCCGATTCTGGGCGTTATTTTTCTTGTGCTGGCAAGGAGGAAGATGGATTACAGCTCCAATCCCGGAGCGGTGAAGGTTCTCTGTATTCTGGCCATTGTGGGAATCGTGCTGGGCTTTTGTGTTCATTTTGCAATAGTGGTTATTTCGAATCTGATTTTCTAGATTTCCCGGACCGGAATCATGGGGTATGGCATTGATGTTTGGGGAATAAGCCGCTGTCAGGCGGCGGAATGAGAGGAACTATGAAACTGATTAGAAACATTTTCTGCGTTATCGTGGCGATTTTGGTTGCCGGCAGTCTGGGGATATTAATATGTGCGCTGAATCCTTCCCTGACGGCTTCTCTGGCGGAAAAGGTGCAGCAGATGCAGGCGGGCCCTGCAAAGCCGGACAGACCGATCAGCTCGATTATTTCCGTGGTGGGCAATGACGGGGAGAAATATATTGTACCGGACACTTACCCTCAGGAGATCCCGGCAGACGTCGGCGGGCTTGTGGGTTATCAGCCGATTACCGCCAACAATGAGCAGATCGGTCAGGAAGAAGCAGACAATCTGGGCAGTATCCTTGCACCCGGGGAAACGGGAGAGGGCCTGAGTTTCCCGGCAGAGTACTATCCGTATTATGCTATGCTGAATGACACGTTGAAGACGCTGTATCGCCAGGTGTATGCCAATGCGCTGGTGCTGAATACATCGTTTACGCCTGCCCAGGCAGTGACAACGGATCAGGCTACCGGTGTGGTGGAGGCTGTATACAACGATCATCCGGAGCTGTTCTGGCTGGATGCGGAGTTTTCCTGTAAATATCTTCGGACAGGGATCTGTGTGGAGATTACGTTAAAATATAATGAAACGGCAGATGATCTTGTCACCGCAAAGCAGAATTTTGATGCCGCTGCTTTACAGATTCTGTCCGGCGCCCAGAGCCTGGGCACCGATTATGAGAAGGAGCAGTATATACACGATGCCCTGGTACAGATCGTAGAGTACAGGGCATCCTCGCCCATAGATCAGAGCGCATACAGTGCGCTCGTGATGGGGAAAAGCGTATGTGCCGGTTATTCCAGGGCCTTTCAATATTTGATGCAGCAGTTGGGGATTCCCTGCTATTATTGTACAGGATATGCAGGGGAGGATCATGCGTGGAATATTGTAAAGATGGGAAGCCTTTACCGCAATGTGGATGTGACCTGGGATGATACGGAGCCGTCCACCTATGACTATTACAATAAATCGGACAGAGAATTCGGAACTACCCATGTCCGTACCGACCTGGCCGTATATCTTCCTGCCTGCGTGGATGTGTCTACAGAGGAGCCTGTGAAGCCGGGGAGCAGTATTGTGGACAATTATATCAATCCGAATCCCATTGAGCCTCTGGTGTGGCAAAGTAAAGAAAATCCTTACGACAGTGTGGAGATAGACGAAGAGCAGAGTGAAGAGGAAAAGCGCAAGGAGAATCTGGAGAAGGCCGGCATTACGGAGGATCAGGTGCTGGATACGGTGGAGGAATATTATGAGGACTGCGGGAAACGTCTTGAAGAGGCGGGGGCAGGAGAGCAGCAGTTTGTAAACGTGATCCCGGAATCTCTGTGGAGCTCTTTGGAGAGGGCGTACAGCAGCGGAACCTACATGAAAGGGTACGTGAGCGAGACTTTAAAGAAACTGGGGTTGGAGAACTTCATGATCCAGCTTCAGGTGCAGCGTCTGGGCGGTGGGTACTGCAGGCTGTACCATAATGTGTATACCTATTAACAAACTCATAAATCTGCAGTGCGACCAGTCGGGGGGGCTTTTGTCCGCCGCTAAATGGTCGCATTTTTCTTATTCTTTTTTCCGATATGTTTTTAGAATATTTTAAAGTCCGCACGGATTGGGCATGCGGCCTTAACTATTATCTCTATGATTCCGTCAGAACGTGGAAAATACCTTGGTTAATTCCATACTCTTCGAATAGTCTGTTACACTGTCATGCTGTACAAAATGTCCTGCTTATTTCTGGTATTTATGCACAAAAGACAGCCAAAATCCAATAAGTAAAAAATAACATTGAGAGATAAGTTTGTCAAGAGAAAATTGGGAATTAACCAAGGTATTTTCCATATCGGAAAAGTTAAGAAACCCGCTGTTTCAGCAATTTCCGGGTGTTCCGACTGTTAGAAAGCAGCGGCGGAAGACTTGGGCCGAAACATGCTTCTGTTTGGCGAGGCGGTGGTGGGAAAAGCAGTGGAGCAACAATTTCCGCAAGGTATGCTTTTCCTTAATATAAGGAGGCTGGCAGCGATGTGGTGTGTAGTCTATGCCGGTGAAGGCAGGGAACAGAAGACAGAGGAATTGATACGGGCCAGACTCCCGGGGTCAGTCTGCAGCCGGTGCTTCCACCTGGTGCAGCGTTTTGTCTGCAGGAGGCAGGGCAGGGTCGTGGAGATGGCTAGGGACTGCTTTCCAGGGTATGTATTCCTTGAGACCAAAGAACCGGAGACGGTACAAAAGACGTTAAAGAATACCGGGACAAGCCTTCTGTTCAGTGACGGCAGCTTTGTTGCTTCCCTGGACAGGGAAGAGGAGGCGCTGCTGGGACTGCTGTGTGATAATGGCGGAGAAATCGGACTTTCCGTGGCAAGGGTGTCCGTAGACGGGGAAAGCGGCAGGAAGGCAGCCGTCTTTTTGTCGGGGCCGCTGTCAAAGGTAGCCGACAAGGTGGCGCATGTAGATTTTCATAAGCGCTGCGCCAGACTGGAGGGCAGCCTGTTGGAGGGGAAAAACCCGTTGAAGCTCGGTTTCTGCTTTGAAGGGGAACAACCCGTCGGAGGCAGGGGGCATATCCATGAATAACCGGGAGGATCATGGCCGGGCAGCCATAAAAAAGGAATATCGCTATTGCGTCCTGTATACACAGGTGTTAAAGCAGTGGGAAGTGTACGAGGTGATTCGTAAGTCCCTGCCGGAGGGACGGGGGACAGTATTTTACCCCTGCGTGGAGCTGTGGTGGAACGATACCGTCAACACGGTGATCAGGCCGCTGTTCCCTGGCTATGTGTTTATCCGATCGGATATGGGACGGGCGGAGCTCCATGACCTGATCGTGAGGCGGAGACGGGATATACTGTCCTTTATGAAGGAACTGAAGCTGGCGGAGCAGAAAAATGCCGGCGGGGTGCCCGGAGACATGGATGACACCCTGCTGATTGACTTAAGCGAAGAGGAAGCGGAGTTCCTTGATTTCATGCTGAATTTCAGATATGAGGACGAGCCGGGGCAAGAAACGGCGGGAAGTGATTTTGTCGAAGAGGAACTTCCTGCAGGATCTCGGCAAGAAAGCTCCGGAAAGCGGAAAATCGGGAAGGTTCCCCGGGAAGGGGTTATCCGGATGTCCTACGGGTACTGTGAGAACGGGAAGTGTGTGGTTATGGAAGGCCCGCTGAAGGGATACGAGGAGCGAATCGTAAGAGTTGACCGACGCAAGAAGAAGGCGTACCTGGATCTGGAAGTCAACGGGCACATGGCAAAAGCGGGTCTTGTACTCCTGGGGAAGGGGCACTGGTATCCGAAAGATAAAGGTGCCTCGGCTGTCTTAGAAGACGGGACGGAGGTCGATCCGGCAGGAATTGCCAGAAAGATGATGTCGGGCAAGTAATTATTTGGAGGTTAAAGCATGACATAGCGGAGAGGATTTACAAACGGCTGACGGGCGGATGATTGCCATGGCGCGAGATCCGGTCCTGATTCCTGCCATAGTCCTGAACGAAGCCGTGGGAAGATACCGACCCATGGATGGCGAAGCCTGCCCTGAAGGGACAGGCTTCCCGTCCGGAATGAGCGGGAACGATTCCATGGATGGCGGAGCTATGGTCTGAAATCCGAAGGCATGTTGAAATTATCATTAATAATGGGGCGCAGGTATATTACAGATACCATGACAATGGGACCGGGAACGCGGAGGTTCAATACTATTTTTAACAGGGATCAGATTCCCGGCAATGAAGCAAGACAGTCGGCCGTCGGGAGCTATGAGGAAGAAAGAAACTTCATAAACGAGGCTCTTGAGGCGGGACTTGACGGGGGCCAGGGGGAGGAGCTGGGAAGGGAAGCCGCCCGGTATATCGGCAGGGAGTATGGAGTGCCGTTAAGCTCCGGTACGGCTGCATTGCACCTGGCCTTAAGGCTTGCGGGGGAAAGGCTCTACGGCAGCGCCAGCGGTATTTGCACACCGGAAGGACCTGGCAGGGGCGGGGCACTGTATGGGAAGCGTGTGTTCTGTCCTGATTTTGCTGCCCTGGAGTCCGTCGTCCCGGTGGTTTATGAAGGCGGGGAGCCAGTATTTATTGACTGTGGAGAAACGGACTGGTCCATGGATCCGGAGGCGCTGGAGCTTGCCTTCCGCAAATATCCGGAAGCGGGGATTGTCATCATGAATCATGCCTACGGATGCCCGGGGCAGGTTATAGAAATTCGGAGAATCTGCCAGGAACATGGAGCGCTGCTGATTGAGGACTGCGCGGAGAGCCTTGGAGCAGAGGTGCAAACAGGGCCGGAAAGGAACGGGACGGGGAATGGCCGGCAGGAATCAGGCCCGGCAGAAATCCTCTGGCGCAAAGCGGGATGCTTTGGGGACTATGCTGTTCTTGATTTCGGCCCGGGAAGGATCCTTACCGGAGGAGCGGGCGGGATGCTCTTAACGGATGACAGGTACAGCGCGGAGAAGGCATTTTACTGGGCAGGCGGTGCCAGGACGGCGGCGCCCTGGGATCAGCACGAGGAGCTGGGATGCAGCTATCGGATAGGCGACCTGGCAGCGGCGGCAGTCAGAGGCCAGCTCAGGCATCTGGATGAAATAATAGAAAAGAAGAGAGCTGTCTATGAAAGGTATGCTGATAAGCTGGAGGGTGATCTTGCGGCAGTGATGCCGATAGGGGAAGGGACGAGACCCAACTACTGGAGGAGCTGCATGACAGTGGAGAGCAGTATCGGGTTCCGGGAGACCAGAGGCGAGAGGGATTATACCTATGCGGGACAGCACGGGACTGCGGCGCCGATGGAAATTCTAGAAGCCCTGGCTGCATTTTATGGGGATGCAGGCTGCGGTTTGGGCCGTGGCTCATGGAGGGTTAACACTCCATGGAGCAGCGATACTCCGCGGCGAGGCAACATTCCCTGGAAATACGGTCCCCTTTATAAGCCCCTGAGCCTGCAGCCTCTTTTCAGGAACTGCGAGGCGTTTACTCTGGACGGCAGCAGGTGGAGTTACAGGCATTTTTATGAGGAGGATTACCGGCTGAGATGCCACAGGGCAAAGGAATACTTTGAGAGCGGGCTTTGCCTGCCCTGTGATGCAGGAATGCTGAAGGAAGAGCAGGATAAGGTGCTGGAGGTGATCCTGCACTGCTATAGCAAGGCGGATATGTGAAGCAGGCCCTTTATAAGGAGAAAGGTGAATATATGTCATACTTAATTGTTGCAGCACATCCGGATGATGAAGTATTAGGCGCCGGGGCAACGATATACAGGTTATCGCAATCGGGAAAAGAAGTCAATGTGTGTATTCTGTCGGCGCAGGCCATGGCAAGGGCAAACCGCCCGGGCGACCAGGAACTGCAGGATGACATGGAGGCCAGCCTGAGGATGCTGGGGGTAAAACAGGTGGTTACAGGGGATTTCCCCAATATCATGCTTAATACGGTGCCCCATTTGGAGCTGGTTCAGTTTATCGAGAAGGCAATACGTGACACCCGGGCAGATGTCATTATTACCCACCACCCGGAAGATTTGAACAATGACCACCTGCATACCTCCCTGGCATGCCAGGAGGCAGCGCGCCTCTTCCAGCGGACGGACAACTGCACCCCGCTGAAGGAACTGCTGTTTATGGAAGTACCCTCTGCGACGGAATGGTCCCTGAATACAGCCATGAATGCTTTCCGGCCCGATACTTTTATCGAGGTGGGCGAGGAAGGCGTGGAAAAGAAAATAGAAGCACTTTCACAGTATCGGAATGTCATGAGGGCATATCCCCATCCCCGGAGCAGGGAAGGGATCCTGGGGTTGGCGGCCCATAGGGGGGGACAGTCCGGGTGCAGATATGCCGAAGCCTTCCAGACAGCCATCAGGCGTGTTTCGGCCATTTAGAAAATATGGGAGGAAATCAATGAAAATAGCGTTTACCACCTGTGTCCAGCTGGGAAAGAGCTGCATAGAAGCAATCTATGAAATCGGCGGCCGGATAGACCTGATGATTACCCTGCCGGATGGAAAGGCAAAAAGCAAATCAGGCCGGATCTACCTGGACGACCTTGCGGACAGGCATCACGTGCCGCTGCTGAAAACAAACCATATCAATGATCAGGCGGTTCTGGATGCCGTCAGGGAATATGAAATTGACTGGCTGTTCATTATCGGCTGGTCGCAGATTGCGGGGGAAAAGGTTTTAAGCAGCCCGAAGTACGGCTGCATCGGGATGCACCCCACCCTGCTGCCGGAGGGCCGGGGCCGGGCGGCAATCCCCTGGGCAATCTTAAAGGGTTTAAAGAAAACCGGCGTTACCATGTTCAAGCTGGACAACGGAGTGGATACCGGCGACATCATCGGCCAGGAAGAAATAGAACTGGACTCCCGGATTACCGCCGGAGAACTGTATGAAAAGGTAAACGGCGCCCACATCGAGCTGATCCGCAAATACTGGGAGCCGATTGTAAACAATACGGTGCGGCTGCGGAAACAGGATCATGCTGCCGCCACGGAATGGCCGGGGAGGAAGCCGGAGGACGGTGAAATCAGGCCGGAAATGACGATGGAGGAAGCGGAGCGCCTGGTGAGGGCAGTGACCCGCCCCTACCCGGGAGCGTTTTATGACCGGGGCGGGGAGAAAATGATCATCTGGAAAGCGGATGTCAGCAGGGAACCTGCAGAAGGGGGTATTAGGCTGGCGGACGGTTATCTGCTGCCCCTGGAGTATGAAGTTTGTCAGGAAAATCTAAACCGGCAAAGTGCGCTGACTAAGAATTTCTAAGTTACACAATGAAGAATGCCTGAAATGCGGCATTCTTCATTTCTATTTTTGTTCCTATTTGAAGTCGCAGCGAAGCTGCGGCATGGAGGGCAGGTTGGAGAATAAAAGATTTCAGCGTTGTGTAAAGCGCTTTTTTGACATTATGGTGTCGATGGTTATCTTAATACCGTGTATCCCCCTGTTTCTGGTGACAGCAGTATCCATTAAGGCCACATCCCCCGGGCCTGTTTTTTTTATGCAGAAACGCCCGGGCTACCGGGGGCGCACCTTCTGCATTTATAAGTTCAGGACCATGCGGCCGGGTTCGGAGAAAATGGTGAAGGGGCAGGAGGTGGCCAAGGATGATGCCCGGATTACCCCGGTGGGCCGCTTCCTGCGCAGGAGCAAGCTGGACGAGCTGCCCCAGATCCTCAATGTCCTGAAAGGGGAGATGAGTCTGGTGGGGCCAAGGCCGGAGCGTCTGGAATCCCTGGCGGATTATGACGAAGTGATCAAGAGGAGGCTGGACATGCTTCCGGGAATGACCGGGCTGGCCCAGGTAAGCGGGAACATATATCTTTCCCTGCAGGAGCGCTACCGGCTGGATGTTTATTATGTGGAGCATTTCAGTTTGTGGCTGGACATCAGGATTCTGATGCGGACTGTAGGGGTTGTCCTGAGAGGGGAAGAAAAGTACCGGGGGAAGAGCCTGGTCAGGGAAAAATCAGACAAGACAGGAATGGTATGACAGAGAAAGCAGCAGGAGCGGAAATGAGAAAAATCAGCGGTGACGTCGGATTTGAAGATAACAGGCATTTAGAGCATTTCCACAAGGACATCAGTGAAAAAAACGAAAAGCGGGTGCTGATTACCGGTGCCGGCTCCTATATCGGGGAATCCTTTGAAGCCTATGCGAGGGAGCACTATCCGGCGGATTTTACAGTGGATACCGTGGATATGCAGTATCCAAACTGGCGGAAAAAGGATTTTTCTGCTTATGATGTCGTATTCCATGTGGCGGGCATCGCCCATGCGGATATAGGGAATGTGGATGAAGCGACAAAGAAGAAATACTACGCAGTGAATACGCATCTGGCGATTGAGACGGCAAAGAAGGCAAAATCAGAGGGCGTAAAACAGTTTGTCTTTATGTCCTCTATTATTGTATACGGGGATTCTGCCCCTTATGGGAAGAAGAAAAGAATAACGAAAGATACGGAACCGTCTCCTGCTAATTTCTATGGTGACTCAAAGTGGCAGGCAGATAAAGGGGTAAGAGAGCTTATTGATGATAAGTTTACTGTCACCGTTCTCAGACCACCGATGATATATGGGAAAGGAAGTAAAGGCAATTATCCTGCCCTGGCAAAGATGGCCAGGAAGCTTCCGATATTTCCGGATGTAAATAACGAAAGATCAATGCTGTATATTGAAAACCTATGTGAATTTCTGTGTCAGGTGATGATAAGGAATGCCGGCGGTGTGTACTGGCCACAGAACGCTGAATACAGCAGGACGAGTAAAGTTGTTCAAATGATCGCCGAGGTCGGCGGACATAGAATATCGGTAAGCAGGGGATTCAATTGGGCAGTTGGTCTTGCGTCTCATATTCCCGGCAAAATAAGCAGCCTGGCTGATAAGGCGTTTGGAAATATGACCTATGACCCGTCGATGTCAATATATGATTTTCAGTATCAGATCATTGACTTAAAAGAAAGTATAAAAAGGACGGAAGGGTAAACATAAATGAAACATATACTCGTTGTATCGCAATACTTCCATCCTGAAAATTTCCGCATAAATGATATAGCTTCCGAATGGGTAAAAAGGGGATACAAGGTAACGGTATTAACAGGAATTCCTAATTATCCGCAGGGCGAGTACTATGAAGGATATAGTAAAACAGAAAGAAGACATGAGAAGTGGAACGGGATGGAGATAATACGATTACCAATTGAACCGCGGAAAAAAGGCTCGATCGGACTGATCAGGAATTACCTTTCATTCGTTTATGCGGGGAGAAAATGGGTTAAGAAAACGGATCTTACAACCGATTTCGTATTTACTTTTGAAGTTTCACCTATGACTCAGGCACTGGTCGGTGTATGGTTTGCCAGAAAAAACAAGATACCGCATATTTTGTACGTGACAGATTTATGGCCTGAAAATGTTGAGATTATTACAGGGATTCATAATAAATTATTCCTTGGGGCAATCCAGAAGATGGTTGATTACATTTATAAAAGATCATCAAAAATTCTCACATGCTCAAACAGCTTCATATCTCCCATAAAAAAGCGCAATATACCGCCGGAGAGAATTGAATTCTGGCCTCAATATGCTGAGGAATTTTACCATCCTACGGAAAGAATAAGCATTTCTGAGATACCGGCTGACGGGGTTTTTAATCTGGTTTTTGCCGGTAATATCGGGTATGCGCAAGGGCTGGGTATTCTGCCGAAGGCTGCAGAGAAGCTGAAGTCAGCAAACATATTAGTCAGGTTCAATATCATTGGCGACGGAAGATATAAGGAGAAACTGGAAGAAGAAATTAAGGATCGCAAAGTAAAGGAATATTTTAATTTTATTGACAGAAAACCTGCCGAACAGATTCCCCCTTATTTGGCGGCAGCGGATGCTTTATTGATAACGCTGTCGAAGAGTGAAGTGTTTTCTATAACTATCCCGGCAAAGACACAATCCTGTCTGGCTTGCGGGAGGCCAATATTGGTTTCGGCTGATGGAGAAGTCCAGGAAATAATAAAGAACGCACAGGCAGGCCTGGCCAGTGCTGCCGAAGATGTTGACGGCCTGGTGGAAAATATAAAAACGTTGTCTCTAATGCCAAAGAGTGAGTGTGAGAGACTAGGACATAATGCCCTGTCCTATTCCAAGGAACATTTTAATAAAGAAAAACTTTTGAATCGGTTGGACGAAATTTTCATAAAGGAGAATTTAAATGTCAAGTCTTAATGGTGCAACATTATTAATAACGGGAGGAACGGGATCCTTTGGAAATACGGTGCTGAAACACTTTCTGACAACAGATATAGCACAGATCCGCATTTTCAGCCGTGACGAAAAAAAGCAGGACGATATGAGGCATGAGCTGCAGGCCAGGTATCCTGATTATGCCGCCAAAGTCAAATTTTACATTGGTGATGTGCGTGATCCGAGGTCAATAGCAGATGTTATGCCCGGAGTTGATTATATCTTTCACGCCGCCGCCTTAAAGCAGGTCCCGAGCTGCGAGTTTTTTCCAATGCAGGCTGTTAAGACGAATATTGAAGGAACAGATAATATGCTGCATGCCGCTATCGAAGCCGGGGTGAAAAGGGTTGTGTGCCTCAGCACTGACAAGGCGGCATATCCGATTAACGCCATGGGCATCAGCAAAGCGATGATGGAGCATGTTATAACGGCGAATGCCCGTGTGGCGGCTGAGCGTGGCGACACGGTTATATGCTGTACGCGCTATGGGAATGTAATGTGTTCCCGCGGTTCGGTTATCCCATTGTTTGTTGACCAGATTCGTGCCGGAGATCCTATAACGGTTACGAATCCTGATATGACCAGGTTTCTGATGAACCTGGACGAGGCGGTTGATCTTGTCGGGTTTGCTTTTGAACATGGCAGACCGGGAGATTTATTCGTACAAAAGGCAGATGCCTGTACGATAGGAGACCTGGCAAAGGCAGTTCAGCAGTTATTCGGTGACACGGGGACGAGGGTTATCGGTACGCGCCATGGGGAGAAACTGTATGAGACCTTACTGACAATGGAAGAACGGTTACGGGCGGAGGATATGGGGCAGTATTTCAGAGTTTCGTCTGACAACCGTGATTTGAATTATGATAAGTATTTCATAAAAGGACAGGTTCAGACACAAGCCGATGAGGCATATACAAGCCATAATACGGTACGGCTTGATGTGGAAGCAACGGTGAAGAAACTTTTGACTACGGATTATGTGAAAGAGCAGCTGGAGGTGGGCGGTGAAATTCCTGGTTTTAGGCTGTAATGGTATGGCTGGTCATACCATCAGCCTCTATCTGAAAGAGCAGGGATATGAGGTTGATGGATTTGCCAGGAAAGAATCCCTGTTTGTTCATACGATTGTGGGCGACGCAAGGGATACCGGGTTGCTGGATCGTACGATTGAAAATGGTCATTACGGTGCTGTTGTCAACTGCGTTGGGTTACTGAATAAGTTTGCTGAGAACGATCATGAGGCGGCAGTATATCTGAACTCGTATCTGCCACAGTTTTTGGCTAAAATCACAAAGAATTCTGAAACTCAGATCATACACATCAGCACGGATTGCGTGTTCAGCGGGAGCAGAGGGGGATATGCAGAGTCGGACTTCCCGGACGGAGAACTCTTTTATGACCGTTCCAAGGCTCTCGGAGAGATTATAAATAATAAAGACGTAACTTTTCGTATGTCTATAGTAGGGCCGGATACCTGCAGGGACGGTATTGGGCTTATTAACTGGTTTATGCAGCAGAAGGGGCGGGTTAAAGGATATAAAAATGCGATGTGGACAGGACAGACGACTCTTCAGCTTGCTAAAACCGTTGAGAATGCGGTGATTCAAAAAGTCCATGGACTATACAATATGGTGCCGGAAGATAAGATAAGCAAATATGATATGCTTGTTCTTTTCAACAAGTATCTGCGGCGTGATGAGATAGAAATAGTTCCGGAAGAGAATTTTAAAATTGATAAGAGCTTGAAGAGGACGAATTATGAGCTCTTCAGCTATAAGATACCAGGATATGAGCAGCAGATAAAAGAATTGGGTGAGTGGATGCGGGGACATAAGGAATTATACCCCCATTATGATATGGGATGAATGAAAAAATCTGAATTGGATGAGGAGTATCTACCTGTGGAAGTTAAGAAACTGCGCTTGATGACGATTGTAGGCACCCGGCCTGAAATCATTAAGATGTCCGAAATCATTAAGAAAGCTGATTTGTATTTTGATCAGATTTTAGTGCATACCGGTCAAAATTATGACTACGAATTGAATAAGGTCTTTTTTGAGGAGCTTGGCCTTCGGGAGCCTGACTACTATCTGGGTGTGGTGGGTGAGAATCTTGGTCAGACCATGGGAAATGTTATTTCCAGGTCATATGAGCTTATGGATCAGGTTAAGCCGGATGCCCTTATTGTACTTGGCGATACCAATTCCTGCCTGTGCGTAATTTCAGCAAAACGTATGAAGATTCCTGTATTTCATATGGAGGCCGGCAATCGCTGTAAGGATGAAAACCTTCCGGAAGAGGTTATCCGCCGCATTGTCGATGTGACCAGCGATATTAATCTTTGCTATTCGGAACACGCGAGAAGGTATATTCTTGATTCCGGAGTGAAGCCGGAATACACCTATGTGGTCGGTTCTCCAATGGCAGAGGTATTGGACAGGTGCAGGAATAAGATAGAACAAAGCACAATTCTTGATGAATTGGGTCTTGCAGCAGGGAAGTATATCCTGTTATCCGCACACCGTGAAGAGAACATTGATATTGAATCCAATTTTTTCAGCCTGATGAATGCAGTGAATGCTATGGCTGAGAATTACGATGTGCCGATTCTTTACTCCTGTCATCCCAGGAGTAAAAAGTATATCGAAGCAAGAAAATTCAAATTTGATCAGAGAGTGATTCAGCATAAGCCGCTGGGCTTTTTTGACTATAACAAACTTCAGAAGAATGCCTTTTGTGTAGTTTCCGACAGCGGAACAATTCCGGAAGAGGCCGCGTACTTTAAATTTCCGGCGGTATCCGTTAGAACGAGTACAGAGCGTCCGGAAGCCATGGACAAGGGCGTATTTACGATTGGGAACATCACAACGGACCAGGTACTCCAGGCGGTGGACCTTGCAGTTTCAATGAACGCCAACGGTGATGCCCCGGCGGATGTACCCTCATATACGGATAATAATGTAAGCGCTAAGGTTATTAAGATTATCCAGAGTTATACAGGCATTATAAACAGGATGGTGTGGAGAAAGTGAAAGCAGAGTAAGAGCATTTGCTCATCATACAATATGGAGGGATATTAAAGAATGAGTACGAGACCATATCAAATTTGTAAATGCTGCGTAATGGATACATCTGACGAGGATATTACATTTGATGAAAACGGCGTATGTATGCGCTGCAGGGAATACGCCAGGCGCATTTTGCCGGAGTGGAATTATGGAAAGGGACACGAAAAAGAACTTTCTGATTTAATTCGAAAGGTGAAGGAAAGCGGCAAGGGGAAAAAATATGACTGCATTTTAGGGCTTTCTGGAGGTCTGGATAGTTCCTACATGCTGCATCTGGCTGTAAAAGAGTGGGGATTGAGACCCTTTGTGTTTCATATTGATGCAGGGTGGAATCTTCCGGTGGCGGAAGAAAACATTAGAAAAATCACCAATAAATTAGGTGTTAAATTACATGTTAAAAAAATGGACTGGGATGAGATGCGCGAAATGCAGCTTGCCTGGATGCGTACTGGTATGGAGAGCCTGGATGCCCCTCAGGATCACGCTTTTATTGCTGTGATCGATGAGTATTCGCAGCGGTTAGGGGTGAAATATATTTTAAACGGATTTAATATTATGACAGAAAGCGTTGCAGATCCTGCTTCCTGGGCTTCAGACGGGGGACCTACAGGTGATGCCGCTTACTTAAAAGACGTGATCAAAAAGTACTGTAAAATTCCTATCAAAAAGTATACTTTTACGACAGGATTTAAGCACAAATTCTGGATTCCATATGTGAAGGGTGTTAAGACTATCAAGCCCCTGAACTTAGTCGAATTCACAAAGGAGTCCATGATAAAGACTCTGAGAGATGAATACGGCTATGTGCCATATGGGCAAAAGCATTTTGAAGACTTAATCACAAAGTTCCTGGAGGGCTGGTGGCAGCCAACCAGATTCGGCCATGATTTACGCCGGGTCCATCTTTCGGGCCTGGTGGTGACGGGGCAAATGTCCAGAGACGAAGCATTGAAAATACTGGAAAAGCCCCCATTGACCGAAGAAGAAAGCAAAGAGCTGTTTCGTGAGGTTGCCGGAAAGCTTCGAATCAGTGAGGAAGAATTGATGCAGCTTCATGATATGGATAAATGTACGGAAAAATTTAAAAGCCATGAAAAATTATTCCGTATCGGAATCAGGGTTTATGAGTTTTTAGGGCTCGAAAAAAGAATTCGCAGATAGCTGCAGGGACGGTAATTGTATAAAACGAGAGGAGCTTTCAGGCGCTTACCAGATTTAGAAGATGAGACTATATATTTTGAATTCGGGATGGGGCAGCGGCGGTCCGGATACGGTTGCTTCTGAGTTGTATTTTGTAGCAGAAAAGAGCGGGCATACAGTAAGATTTGCCAGTGCAAGGGGGAACGTGCCGGACGGCATAAATCATTATCAGATAGGAAATCAACTGGATGTGTATCTGCATGCACTTTCGGCAAGATTATTCGATAATATGGGAAGGATGTCCAGGATGGCGACATCCGGGCTTATTAAGGATATAGAAGAATTTCAACCGGATGTTATCAGCATACATGACCCGCTGGGATACACAATGAATATTCCCATGCTGTTTGATTATATTCGCAGGTCCGGAAGACAAACGTATTGGACGCTGCATGACTGTTGGGCTTTTACCGGACATTGCATCGCCGGTATGTGCGATCATCTGGATAGAGGATGCGGCAGCTGTCCGAGAAAAAAGGAATATCCCAAATCCATACTTATAGATAATTCTAAAAGCAATTATCTGCTGAAAAAGAAAGTCTTCTCGGGCATGGATAACCTTTTCCTGATCACCCCGTCAAATTGGTTATCCAAGTTGGTTGAAAAATCTTTTTTGAGGGATTATTCGGTAAAAGTGATCCCAAACGGCATTGATTTGAAGGTTTTTAAGCGCACAGAATCTAATCTCAGGGAAAAATACGGATTAGGAAACAAACAGATTGTTCTCGGCGTTGCAGGGATTTGGTCCGAAACCAAAGGCATGTATCATTTTTATAAGCTGGCAGACAGACTGAACGAGAAGTATCAGTGCGTAATGATTGGAAAGAATCAGGATACAGGCATTGCTAATATTATTCATATCGACCGAACGAGTGACAGGAAAGAACTATGCGAGTGGTATACGGCTGCCGATGTATTTGTGAATCCTACACTGGCCGATAATTTCCCTACTGTTAATTTAGAAGCTTTGGCATGTGGAACACCAGTGATAACATTCGATACAGGGGGTTCTCCGGAGTCAGTGGGGAAATGCGGCCTGGTGGTTGGACAAGGCGATGATGAAAGCCTTGTCAGGGCGGTTTATGATATTGCGGATATGGGAATTACCTCTGAGCAATGTCAGGGACAGGCCAAAACATATGACAAATGGGAAAGATATGCTGAGTACTTGGAGTATTTCAGCGGAAAATGCTGAATGTTCCGATTTCTGCTGATTTCACGGAAAAGTGATGAAAATACGAAAGAGGAAGTTTACGAAAATGCAAGGAACAAGTCAGGAAAGAAAAGTCGGGATAGACTGCTTAAAACTTTTGGCAACGGTTTTTGTAATTATGCTGCATGTCGACGGATATATAGCACAAGGGAAAGAAACGATTGTAAATAGTAATTTTGAATTTGCTTATATCATTTTAGAAACATTAGCATATCCGGCAATCCACATATTCGTTTTGTGCGGTGCCTTTCTGATGAGCCGGAAAAAGATTCCGATTAAGCAATATGTGTATATATATGGAACCACGCTTACGATAACCCTGATTGGATTCATTGCGGCATTTTTTGTTTCCGGAAGCAGTATAAACGCAGTCTCTGTTATGAACTGCATGTTTCCTTTTTCTTTTCGGGCATATGGATATGTATCAACCTACCTGATATTAATGCTTTTATCACCCTTCCTTGACAAGCTGACGGTGCATTTGGACAACACACAGTTCAGAAGATTATTATTTGTCGGTATTGTTCCTGTAGTTATTATGCCGACTGTGCTGGAGGGAGTCTGGGAAAGCAGTTATTTTGGCCTCTTCATCTGGCTATATCTTGTGGCTGGATATGCGAAAAAATTTCCGGAACGGTTTTTCCGCGCAGGAAGAGGGCTTGCTGTGTGGGGGGGGGTGCGTGACAGCCCTGATTTTATCGTTTTACCTGTTTAAGCAGGTATCCATATTTGAAATATTGAACAGGGGAAATCAACAATACTTTTATCACTACAATTCGATTTTCGTAATTGGCATGGCAATCGGGTTGTTTATGGCGGTGGGGAATCTGGAAGTGAAACCGAAAAAGATTCTGTCTGTACTTAGTGGTTTCAGCCTGGTAATCTATGAGTTCCATATGCACCCGATGATTAAAACCCAGTATGTTGAGTGGCTGCCCAGGATCATTCGTACGGATTCCAACCAGAATTATTTATTATCGGTTTTGATTCTGGTTATAGCCGTATACGCTGCAGGCTGCTGTGCTGCTTTTCTATTCATTCGGCCAATCAAATCAGCTTCAGATTGTTTAGGCCGGGCAATAGGCAGCTGGGTGAAGGAGCGATAACTGATTTATATGAGTAAAGTATCGATGAGAGAAATGCTTCAAAAAAAAATATTTTCAAAAGCAGATAAATTGCTGAAAGAGGAGTTTAAAGTAATATGGAGATTTTTTATAAATAATTTCTTTGCATACTTGCTATTGTATGCACAAAACGTTTTGATCAACAGATTTATGCCGCTTGAATCGTTGGGACAATATTCGTATGTGCAATCGGTACTGACATTACTGATCAGTGTCTGCTCAATGGAAATATACAGTTCCTACTTAAGATTCGTTGGGTTTAGTAATGAAAGAAGCTTAATGAAATCGGTCAGAGCGATACTGGCTATAGCATCTTTATTATTCATATTGCTTTCGTTTATCAGCTTTCAGGAACCAATGTATGTTTTGTTTTTTGGCTCGATGTGGATGTCGGAACGCTTATACTTTTTCAGAGCCAAAATGGACATTAAAACATACGGCAGGATCAAGATCATACAGTATGCTATATCGCTGGCGGCTTTAGTGGCGCTAATTGCAGTAAAGTGCTTAAATGAAAAAACAGTGCTGCTGGCAATCGGCGCTTCTTATTGCATCGTTGCCATATTTTATACTTTATGCGACAAAGCAAAAGGTCTCACGAAATCAGAGGACGAGCTGCCGGCGGTAAGAGCTTCCGAATTGGTCAAATATGCCTTGCCGCTATCTTTTAACGCCATTGTTGTGTGGCTGTTGGGGGCAGCGGATCAAATGCTGATCAACGAATATTTAGATGCAGTCACACTGACATATTATTCGGTGGGATTTAGAATTATCACCGTTATTCGGATCGGAACAGGAATAATCATGGAGTATTGGCCAAGGTTCTATTTTGAAAAAATGGAAAACAAACAATATCAATTGATGAAAACTCTCTATAAAGTATTTATTTTTGTAGTGGCCCTGCTTTGTGTCGGAACTATTGTTTTCAGTAAATATATTTATATGATTATGGGTGCATCTAATTACCTTGACTACAGATATATGTTTTGCATTTTGGCGCTATCGGAGATGTTCAGGCAGTGGGGGGCTATTAATATGACATATCAGTCCTATGTAAAAAACAACATTATTAACGTTGTTATTCTTGCCGTGCTGGGAGTAATAAAGCTGGGGACCAATTGGTTATGTATCGCCGATTATGGTGTTGATATTTTATTAAAATCCACATTAATTTGCTATGTACTTTATTTTGCTCTCAGTTTGTATTTTGGATATTATAAAGAACTGCGATGTATTAAGGGAGCGAAAGAAATCTAATGTCTTGCTGCAGGAGGAGAAAAATTGGCAAAATATGCAATGCTGGATTGCTGGGATGATCTGAACAAAGGTGATCTGGGTATTATGTTGGCTACAGTGGCAGAAATCAAGAGACAGGATCCTTCCGCGGAAATTATAGGTGTTTCCTGTTATAACCGGGAGGATCCCTGCTTTGCGGAAAGTCACAAGGATTTGAGAAAGTTTGTTCCGGATATATATCCTGCCATATTTGGCATATACGGAATCAAAATTCTCAATAAATACCATCAGGGAATCATTGCAAAAACATTAGCAATGATCTGGGAAAGCGTAAGATGTTTTCTCATTATGCTATTACCTCGGAAAATCGGTTTGATTTTTTTGGCGAGAAATGAACGTGAAACGTTAAAAGCTCTGATTTCCTGCGATGTCTGTTTCTCAAAGGGAGGAAGCATTTTTACTGACGATAATACATTGCGTGGTGCAATCGGATTACGAAGAATGTGCAGAACATATGATTTGCTGTACAAATTTAATTGTCCTTATTGCATTTTGGGCCAATCGTTTGGGCCGATCAGATCCAGGGCGCAAATCAAACATACCAACAGGGTAATTGCGCGGGCTGTCAGAGTGTTCATAAGGGAGACCGAATGCAGGAAATTGTACCCTGATATAACCCTGGATCTAGAAAATGTCAAATTTTCAAATGATATTGCGTTTCTATTAGAAGAAACAGAACCGAAAAATCTTCCGTTCAACAGGGACATACGCAATGTGGGACTGACCGTAAGAAGCTTTGGAAATTGTGATGAATATATAGAATGTATGAAAAAAGTCATTGCATATATCGTAGAGTCGGGTGCATGCGTGCATATTTTCCAACAGGTGGCTATGGATAATGAACCGGATAACCAATGCGCAGAAGCAATTGTTGGTTCATTAACCAAAGATATTCGTTCAGGGGTTGTGTATCATAAAGAGCATTTTCTTCCGCAAGAATTGAAATGGACCTATGGGAACATGGATTATTTTATCGGTACCAGACTGCATTCTACAATATTTGCAATGGCCGCAGGAACAATTACGATCGGTATGGTTTACCATGGTACGAAAGCGCAGGGTGTTTTTGATAATCTGGGCTTGAGAGAATTAATCGTGGATAATCCGGTTACGTTTGAAAAGATCAAAGAAAAAATTGAGTATATAGAAAAAAACCGTGAAGTCTTAAAGAGCAGATTAACGATAGGTACGGAGAGGGCAAAAGAAGATGCACGAAACGCAGTCTGTGAAATCGTAAAATTGGCTCAAAACATATAGGAGTGTGTTTTAACTATGCTGATTGGAAATCTTATCGAATATTGGAAAACAAACATTAAGAACGAGTTTAATCCATACAGGGATTACTTAAGAATAAAAGGTTCTGCTGATCAAACAGAAGCAGGAGAAAGTATTCTTATAACAAATATTATAGGAGGATTTGGTCATACATTTGAAGGCCTGTATGGCAGGAAAGCAGCAATCAAGGGAAAAAATGTATATTTTCTGAGATGCGGCAATTTTCTAAAAAAGTGTGATTCATTGAATGCGGAACTTTCTCACAGACGGTTACGATGTGAGCTGTGCCAAACGAGGCAGAAGGAATTCATTTCAGCATTCGGGGGACATGACCTTACGTATGAAATGTACCTGGGCGATACGGAGCTGAAACAAATTGACAAGCTTACGGCTGAGTACATCAATAACGGTTTAGACAAACCATTTTATTATGAAAGTATTCATATCAATAAAATTCTGTATTCCGCTTTGCAAAGATACTATTTGCTTGCCCAACCGGACGTAAAGGATAATTCCATAACCCGGCAGTTCCTGTTTACTATATTTGCCACCATTATTGTTATGGACAAGATATGCAATGAAATACACCCCAGATATGTATTGACTTCACATGGTACCTATTCTACATGGGGGGCGATTGTTGAATACTGCAAGATCAAAAATATTTATGTGATTACACATGGTCAGAATTATAACCATTGCGGTATTGAATTCACATATGATGATTCCTATTTGACAGGCGTAATAAATGATACGGAGAACAAGTGGGAAAAGCATGAGCTTTCCGTAACGGAGAAATCAAAAGTAATAAGGTTTCTTGATGAGAGATTGGGGAAAGTGAATGACGATAATGTTGCCTTTGATTATAACAAAAATAATAAGAAACATTTTAACAGAAGTCAGATAGCGGCCCTTCTTGGAATTGACCCGGACAGGAAACTGGTGGGAATGTTCCCCAACATACCGTGGGACGGTCAGGTTACTGGCGGATCCACAGTATTTCCCGGATTTAAAGACTGGCTGAAGTATACCGTTGATTACTTTTCCAAAATAGAAAAGGCTGCACTAATCATAAGGGCACATCCGGCAGAGGTAAATATCGGAACTGACTCGGGGAAAGAAACAACGGCGAAAATGCTTTATGAATTATATGAAGAGCTGCCCCCAAATGTGATTTTGCTGGATCCCAAGCATGAAATTAACAGCTATACCTTGGGAGAAAATGTTGATTTTGGGATAACGTTCAGCTCCACGGTTACGCTTGAATTAACATATCTGGGTATTCCTGTTATACTTTGTGGCTGTCCTCCGTTTAAGGACAAGAATATAGCTTTTGACATTGCGTCAACGGAAGAGTATCAGGATTTATTAACGAAAGGGATAAACGGAGAACTGGTAGTTGATGATGATAGAAAAGAAAGATTGTTTCAGTATCTGCATTATTTCTTTTTTATGCGGACAATGCCGCAGACATTGGTAGAGGTAAAGGACGCATCACCTGTCGCATTTACTATTGATTCGGAGAAAGAGCTTGATGAGGACGAAGTTTTTGAGTACCTGTTTCATTGTATTGAAAATAAGGCTGAAATGGACTTTTCCAGATACTGGAAGTAACGCCATATACAATTATCAGGTTTGATTTTGCTGTTTAAATCCGTAGTAAGGAGAAGAAGTATATGCAGAAAATAAATATTTATTCTTCTAAAATCAAAACATCTGATAAATTCATATCGAACAATAGAGTTAAAGTATATTTATGTGGTCTGTTTTTGCTGCTTGTGATAGCTTTTTTTGCATATGTGATACACTCAGATTCTGACGCCAGATCTTTCTTTAATATTATCACCTATTTAATATCGTTAGGTGTTGTGGCATGGGGGCTGCTGGACATCTTGAAAAGAGGGATATGTGTCAGTAATGTATTTGCATGTTCCTATTTTGCATTTTTGGCTTTTAACTGCTTCTATATCAGTGGATTGCAGGTGAGAAAAAGCTGGAGCAGTATCTATTACTTAGTCATAGGATCTTTGCTGTTTATCATGATCCTGCGAATGTTTGAAACCTGCAGGGTTATCAGAATCCATTGCAAAACAAGGCTGAAACCGGATCTATTAGCTACAGTCTGCTTTGTATGTTTTGTGTTTTTGAAGATGATAAACTTTTATATGACGGGCATCAGACTGTTTGACCATGATTTTAGTAATGACGGCGCCAAAAATTATATGATTGGAGGGTTATCCGGTTTATCAGAATTGTTTATGTGGATTTCCCTGATGTTTATACCCGTCGTAAAGAAAAAATTACGGATTGTAATTGCGGCAGGCTGCTTTCTTCTGTATGGAGTCTTTGCGGTAAGCAGGAACAATATGATGACTATCGCGATATTTCTTGCTATTTGCCTGATGCAGCATTATGGGAGCCGCTTTTTAAACAACAGGAAGCTGATCCGCTCGCTGGCTATCATGAGTGTAGTAGTATTAATTGCATTTACGCTCTTTGGAAATTACAGACAGCAGCAACGAGGATGGAATAATGTATCAGGCACCATAGAGTATCTTCTGGAATCAAAAAGCACGAACAGTGTGATTAACTGGACCTATGCCTATACGTCAATAAATTATGATGTGCTATTGCAATGTATGGTAGAAACAAACCACCCTGGCTCATTATACAGCGTGTTGGAACCTTTGGTAAGACTATTCGGAGATGTATCCGCCATTGCAAAATATAATGACGCTGCCTTTCATATACACGGGTTGAATGGATTTAATGCGTCTACAATCTGGGGACCAACCATATATGAATTGGGAGATATGTATCTGTTTGGAGTGTTTCTTCTTGGCCTTATCGTAGGCATCTGGATATTAATAGCCAGATCGGAAGGGGCAAAAGGATTTGAGGTATATCTGGTTACATGGGCGGCAATGAGTGTGTTTGGCAATTTTTATACTATTTCAGTATATTTCTTTACCAGTATAGCCGCCTGTGCGGTTTTTTTGTTAGTTGAAACACACGAAAGTAATTTAATTCATGTAATGGAATGAGGAGGAAAATGTTATGATCTATTGCAAAAAGTGTGTTATGCCTGATACCAGGCCGGGAATCACCTTTAACGAAGAGGGGATTTGTTCTGCATGCCAATCCTATGAAAAGAGGAAATCTATTGACTGGGATTCCCGCTGGAAGGAATTCGAGGAACTATGCGCCCGGTATCGGGGGATGAACGGTGACGGACCGGACTGTGCAATTGCGGTATCCGGAGGCAAGGATTCTCATTATCAAGTTCATCTTATGAAAAACGTAATGCACATGAACCCGATCCTTTTCTCGGTGGAGGACAATTTCCCGATGACCGATGCGGGGGTGCATAACATCAGGAACATATCCGAAGAGTTTGGATGCAGCATCATCAGCATGAAGCCGGATATACGCACACAGAGGAAGCTGATGCGGTATATGTTTGAAAGGTATGGTAAGCCAACATGGTATATTGACCGCCTGATCTATACCTATCCGCTGATGATGGCGGCAAAGTTTAACACCCCCCTGCTTGTATACGGAGAGAATGTCAGCTATGAATATGGCGGAGCAGATGCAAAAGAAACTTATTCTGCAAAAGAGCAGTTAAGCAACGGCGTGGCATCCGGAATCAACGAGCAGGAATTGATGGATAATGCGGGAGTTACGGCGCAGGATCTCTTTTTCACAAGGGCGCCCAAGCAGGAGGAGCTGGACAGGCTGGATCCGATATATATTTCCTATTTCACACAATGGAACAGTTTTAAGAATTATGAATTTGCTAAAAAGCATGGTTTCCATGATCTCACTCATGAATGGGACAGGACGCATCATGTAGAAAATTTCGATCAGGTTGACAGCAGAGCTTATCTGGTACATTCCTGGATGAAATACCCTAAATTCGGTCATCAGTTTGCTACCGATTATGCCGCCCGGATGGTCAGATATGGACTGATTTCCCGGGAGGAAGCGAAAGAGCTTGTGAAAAAGCATGACGGCAAGCTTGATCCGCTTTGTGTTAGGGATTTCTGTAAGTTCTGCGGTTATACGGAAACGGAATTCTGGAGCATTATTGATTCCCTGTACAACACGGATTTGTTTACACAAGATGAGTATGGGAAATGGGTATTGAAGCACCCCGTCTGGGAAGAATAAAATGTTTGGTTTGGTGATTATGTATGGATAATTTTGATACGCTGGTCGGCAGCAGCCTGCTCTTAATTTCAGAAGCGATGCAAAGAATTGACCGTAACGGCAAAGGTATCTTATTTCTGGCAAATGAGCAGGGAGTATTTGCCGGCTGTGTGACAGACGGTGACATAAGGCGCTATCTCTTAGCCGGAGGGAAAATGTCAGACAACATTATGCAGGCTGCAAATCGTAAGCCTAAAACAGCACATACACTGACGGAAGCAAAGTCCATGTACCATGGACAGAATTATGTTGCGATTCCTATTATAGATCGGGAAGAGAGAATAGCGGATATTTATACCGGAGGCGAACAAAAGAGCAAAGAGAAAGCGGCATTGCAAATTCCGGTGGTGATCAATGCAGGAGGAAGGGGAACCAGGCTGGATCCTTTTACGAGAGTGCTGCCTAAACCCCTGATACCCGTGGGCGATCTTCCTATCATTGAGCACATCATGAAGGAATATCAATCATACGACTGTAAGGAATTCCACATCATAGTGAATTATAAGCGGGATTTGATGAAGGCATATTTTGCCGATAATGACAATCATTACAATATTACCTGGTATGATGAAATGAAGCCTCTGGGTACAGGCGGCGGTTTAAGCCTTCTCAGGGGAAAGCTCCGAGATACGTTCTTTTTTGCAAACTGCGACGCTCTTCTGACGGCCAACTATGAGAGCATGCTGAAGTTTCATAAGGAGAACGGGAACACCATCACCATGATCTGTGCATACAAGAATATCAACATTCCATACGGTGTCGTGGAAATGGGAATAAACGGGACAATTCAGGACATGAGGGAGAAGCCGCTCATGTCTTTTTTGACGAATACCGGAATCTACCTTGTTGAGCCGGAAGTAATTGAAGATATGGAAGATAATGTTTCGATCGGCTTCCCTGATATTGTGGAAAAGGAGCGACAGAGAGGGAAGCGGGTTGCGGTTTTTCCTGTCAGTGAGAACGACTGGATGGATATGGGGCAGCTTCCGGAATTGGAAAAAATGCGGATCAGGCTATACGGGGAATAAGAAGGGAAGAGAATGTTCTGACAGGAGGTAGGCAGCATGATGAAAATAGGATATTTTGGCGACGGCCCGTGGGCCCACGAAGCGTTTAAGCGGCTTATAAGTGATAAGACGATAGAGATTAAGTTTGTCACCGTAAGGTATGATAAGCGGGATCCTGAATTGATGGCGCTGGCAGAAGACAATCATATTCCTGTAGAAATCCATCAGAATATAAATTCCGATGAATTTCTGGACAGCATATCAAAATATGATGTGGATTTGTTTGTCTCCATGTCTTTTAACCAGATTTTCAAGATAAGAACCATAGACTATCCGACCTTAAAAACGATAAACTGCCATGCGGGAAAGCTTCCCTTTTACCGCGGCCGGAACATTCTGAACTGGGCACTGATCAATGATGAAAAAGAGTTCGGCATCACGGTACATTATGTTGATGAAGGAATTGATACGGGAGATATTATTCTTCAGAAAACCTATCCGATTACGGATGAGGATGACTACAGTACTTTACTGAATACCGCTTATACAGGCTGCGCCGATGTCCTTTATGACGCGGTAAAGGTCATTCAGTCCGGCACGGTACAGATTACCAGACAGGACACGATCGATCCGGTTGGCATGTATTGCGGCATGAGAGGCCCCGGAGATGAAATCATTGACTGGAATACAGGCAGCCGTGAGATATTCAATTTTGTAAGAGCAATCTGCAGGCCCGGACCGATGGCTACCTCGACGCTCAACGGGAAGGAAATCAAAATTAACAGGGTAAGAGAAGTAAAGGGCGCCCACAGGTACATTAATACGCCGGGGCAGATACTTGGGAAATCGGAGCACGGGTTTTACGTGAAAACAAAGGATACCTTTATTGAAGTGACGGAGTATGTATATGACGGGAAAATAAGGACAGGAGACAGGATGGCATGAGAAAGGTTCTGATTATTGCCGAGGCAGGTGTGAATCACAACGGGGACATTAACATAGCAAAGGAGCTTGTGCGCGAGGCAAAAAGGTGCGGGGCGGATATTGTAAAGTTTCAGACATTTATTCCGGAGAAGCTGGCATCCAGACATGCCGTTATGGCCGACTATCAGAAGAAAAATATGGGCGTTGACGAGCCCCAGGATGCCATGCTTGGCAGGCTTACGCTGAAAAGGCAGGAATACGTGGCCCTGGCGGATTACTGCCGGGAAACTGGCATTCAATTCTTATCCACACCGTTTGAAGTGGAGAGTATGCAGTTCTTAAATGATCTGCAGGATGTGTGGAAAATTCCTTCCGGCGAGATAACAAATTATCCGTTTCTGGTGGAGATCGCGAAGACGGGAAAGGACATTATCCTGTCAACAGGCATGAGTACGCTGCAGGAGGCAGAGGATGCGCTGGCTGTCCTGCGGGGGAACGGTGCCGGTAAGATTACCCTGTTACACTGTACCACCAATTATCCCACGCCAATGGAGGATGTGAACCTGAACGCAATGCTCACGCTGAAGGAGCAATTTGGCTGTGCGGTGGGCTATTCCGACCACACCAGAGGGATTGAAGTGCCGATTGCGGCCGTGGCGCTGGGGGCGGAGGTGATTGAGAAGCACTTTACCCTGGACCGCCACATGGAAGGGCCGGATCACAAGGCAAGTCTGGAGCCGGATGAGCTGGAGGCAATGGTAAAGGCCATACGCAATATAGAAAAGGCGCTGGGAGACGGAATCAAGGCGCCATCTGAATCAGAGAAAGCAAACATTGCCGTGGCGCGCAAAAGCATTATTGCGGCAGACAACATCAAGGCCGGGGATATTCTGACGGAAGAGAACCTGACCACGAAGCGCCCGGGAACTGGCATCAGTCCCATGAGGTGGAATGAGGTCCTTGGGACAAGGGCAGTCAGGGATTTTGAAGAGGATGAATTGATAGAATTATGAAAAAAATAGTGATTCTTACGGCGACAAGGGCGGAATATGGACTGTTGAAGCCGATTATGACAAAGCTTCTGGAGGATCCGTATTATGACACGCGGATTGCAGTTACCGGTATGCACCTTTCACCGGAATTTGGCATGACGGTACGGGAAATAGAGTCAGATCAGATGCCGGTTGATAAAAAGATAGAAATTGTCCTCAGCTCCGATACTCCGGCTGCAATATCGAAAAGCATGGGTCTCGCCTTGATCAGTTTTTCGGAATATTTTGAGGAATGCAAACCGGATGCCGTCATGGTTCTGGGGGACCGTTATGAAACGCTGGCAGTATGTTGCGCGGCGGTGAATGCCAGAATACCGATCTTTCATTTACATGGCGGTGAGACAACGGAAGGGGCTATTGACGAGGCAATCAGGCACAGTCTGACGAAAATGAGCTACCTTCATTTTACAAGTACGGAGGTATACCGTAAACGTGTCATACAAATGGGGGAGTCACCGGATCGTGTGTTTCATGTAGGCGCAATGGGCGTTGAAAATGCTTTAAACACACAATGTATGTCAGTAGCGGAACTGGAGGACAGTATCGGATTTGCGCTTGGGGAAAGGTATGCAGTGGGTACTTTTCATCCGGTTACCCTGGAAACGGCTACTGCCGGAAAGCAGGCAGAGGAGCTGCTTTCGGCTTTGGATCAGCATAAGGAGATAAGGTATCTTTTCACCGGGGCCAATTCGGATACGGACGGGCGAAGCATCAATCGGATACTGAAGGAATATGCCAGGCGTAACGATAACTTCTGTCTGGTGGATTCTCTTGGAATGAGGCGTTATCTCAGCGCGCTCAAAAATTCCCTGTTTGTAATAGGCAATTCATCAAGCGGTCTTATGGAGGCCCCGTCATTTCATATCCCCACCATAAACATCGGAGACCGGCAGCGGGGCAGAATATCCGGCGAAACAGTAATTTCCTGTAAACCGGAGAGGCATGCTATTGAGGAAGCCATTCATAAGGCAATGGACGATTCTTTCAGAGAGGCAATAAAAAAGGCTGAAAATCCGTATGGTGACGGTCATACCTCAGAAAAGATTATAAAGATAATGAGGGACTTTTTTGAAAACGACCGAATAGACATCAAGAAGAAATTTTTTGACATTGATTTTGAAATATAGATGAAAGGGAGGTGCATGATATGAACGTGCTGGTGATCGGCCTTGGCTCTATGGGGAAGAGACGTATCAGATTATTGCGGGAGCTTTATCCGGACTTTAAAATTTTCGGCGTGGATGGAAGGGCGGACCGCAGGCAGGAAGCAAAGGAGCAGTCAGGCATTGAATGTGTGGACTCTGTGGAGGAGGCGGGCAGAAGGTTTCCTGTTGATGCTGCTTTTGTATGCACGTCGCCCCTGTCCCACAGTTCGATCATTACAGAATGCCTTCAAAACAGGTGGAATGTATTTACGGAGCTGAATCTGGTGCCGGACGGCTATGAGAGGAATATGGAGCTTGCCCGGGAAAACGGCTGCAGGCTTTTTTTGTCTTCTACCTTTCTTTACCGTGAGGAGATCCGTTATATCCGAAGCAGGGTTGGCAAAGACCGGCGGTGGAATTATATTTACCACATAGGACAGTATCTGCCGGACTGGCATCCATGGGAGAACTACACGGAATTCTTCATCGGTGACAGGCGGACGAACGGATGCAGGGAGATCATGGCGATAGAGCTTCCGTGGCTTACCCAGACATTCGGGAGGGTTAGGAAGACGCATGTGCTGGCGGATAAAATGACGGGATTAAACATAGATTACCGGGACAATTATATCATCCAGACAGAGCATGAAAACGGCAATAAAGGAGCGCTGATCATAGATGTTGTTTCGCCGGTTGCAGTAAGGAAACTGGAGATTTATGGCGAGCACAGATACATACAGTGGAGTGGGACGCCGGATTCCCTGTGTGAGTACAATGCGGAAAGGGATATGCTGGAGCAGGTGGTTTTGCAGGAAGCCGAAGAGCACAGGGACGGTTACAGGGCGTTCGTGGTGGAAAATGCTTACAAAAACGAGATCAGGGAATTTATGGAGGCGGTCCTGAATGACCGGCAGCCGGAATACGGATTTGTACAGGATCTGGAAATCCTGAAGCTGATAGATGCGATGGAGGAAGAGGTGTGAAGTCGTTAAAGGTTTGCTTTGTGGGGATAGGCTCCATTGCCAGGCGTCATATAAGAAATCTGCGGACGGTCTGCAGCGAGAGGGGAATAGAATTAAGAGTTGACGCGGTCAGGCGAAGCGCCGGGGCTGACAGGAAGGATGATGAGCTTGGGCTGGGAAAAGTGTATACGGGTTTTGACGAGATAGACTCCGAATACGATGCAGTCTTTATAACAAATCCAACGGAGTACCATATCGAGAGCCTGAAAAACACAATGAAATATGGCAGGAATTTCTTTATAGAGAAACCGGTTTCATCCGTGAACCAGATAGAAGAAGCAGAAAATCTGAGGCTGAAGGAAGACGCCGTTTACTATGTGGCCTGTCCGCTGAGATACAATGCAGTTATAAGATATGTGAAGGAAAACGTGGACTTTGGTAAAGTCATATCGATCAGAAGCATTTCCTCCAGTTATTTGCCGGAATGGCGTCCGGGTACGGATTATCGGCAGACATACAGCGCAAGCAAAAAGCTGGGAGGAGGCGTTTCCATTGATCTCATTCATGAATGGGATTATCTGACGTTTTTGACCGGAATGCCTCGGAAGGTATTTCATCTGTGCGGGAAGAAATCGGCGCTTGAAATAGACAGTGAGGATTATGCCGTATATATAGCTGAGTATGCGGATAAAATCGTTGAGCTTCACCTGGATTATTTCGGAAGAAAGACGATTCGTCAGATTATGGTACTGACAGATGAGGATACTATTTGCGGGGATCTTGTAAACAGCAGGATAGAGTTTATGAAGACAGGGAAGATCCTGGATTTTCAGGAGATGCGTGATGACTACCAGATCAGGGAGCTGGAGTATTTCCTGGATATGATTGAGGGCAGGGTAAAATCTGACAGCGACATTGCACATGCAGTCAAAGTATTAAAACTGACGCAGGGGAGGATATAGGTGACGGGAAAATGAGAATACTTTTTACGATTTGCGGCCGAGCGGGTTCTAAGGGAATCCGGAATAAAAATATTAAACCGTTTGTGGGGAAGCCGCTTCCATATTATACGCTGTCTGCGATAGATCTTTATCTGGCCAGACATGGCGAAAATGAATGCGATATTGCGGTAAATTCCGACAGCCAGGAGCTTCTTTCCATGATGCGGAACAGCGGCATTCGCCCTGTTGAGCTGATCGAGCGCAGCAGAGAATTGGGCGGGGATACGGTAGGCAAGATAGACGTAATAAATAATTGTCTGGAGGTTATGCAGGAACGAACAGGGTGCGGGTATGATGCCGTGGTGGACCTGGATATAACATCTCCGCTTCGCAGGATTGCCGACATAGAAAATCTGATAGAGACACATGTCCGTACCGGGGCAGATGTGACTACCTCTGTTGTAGCGGCAAGAAGGAATCCCTATTTTAATCAGCTGAAAAAGACGGAAAAGGGATTCAGTAAGGTCTGCGCATCAAACTTCACCGCCAGACAGCAGGCGCCGGACATTTATGATATGAATGCGTCCTTATACGCGTACAGACCGGAATACTTGAGGTCGGGCAGGCAGGTGCTGGATGGGTATGTAGAGGTAATAGAAATGTATGATACGGGCATTCTGGATCTGGATCATGAAAATGATCTGGAACTGATGTCTGTCATTGCGGAGTACCTTTTTAAACATAAGGATGAGTTCAGGGAGATTTATGAGAATTGTTAAGAGGTGGAATCAGGTATGTTTAATCTGGAAGAATTCATAAGCGCATATGTAACGAAACGTCCGAAATCCATGTTCGAGGCGGATATATATGATAACCGCGAAGGTTTATCAGAGGCAATAGCGGGGAAGAGCGTCCTCGTGATCGGCGGGGCGGGAAGCATAGGGTCATCCTTTATCCGGGCAATTCTGGCGTTTCATCCTTCGGAGCTGGTGGTGGCGGATACCAATGAGAACGCGCTGACGGAGCTGACGAGGGATCTGCGGTCATCCGGAAGCTTTATGCCGGACATTTATCTCCCGTATCCCATGGATTACAGCTCCGTTACGTTTCGGCGGATGTTCAGGGCACACAAGGGATTTGACATTGTAGCAAATTTCTCCGCCCATAAGCACGTCCGTTCCGAGAAGGACATTTATTCGGTGGAAGCGTTACTGCGAAATAATGTGATCAATGCCAAGGGTTTGCTTGACTTGCTGGAGTCCTGCCCTCCGCAGACTTACTTTTGTGTTTCTACGGACAAGGCCGCAAATCCTGTGAACATCATGGGAGCGAGCAAGCGGATTATGGAGGATCTGATATTTTCTTATTCGTCTTCTTTTCCGGTAAAAACGGCGAGGTTCGCCAATGTGGCATTTTCAAACGGATCCCTGCCCCAGGGATTTCTGGAACGGATCAACCGGGGACAGCCGCTGTCGGCGCCTTCGGACGTGAAGCGGTATTTTGTATCGCCCCAGGAGTCAGGCCAGATTTGCATGTTGTCTGCCATGCTTGGCGCAAACCGCGCCATCTTCTTCCCGAAGCTGGAAGAGCAGCAGATGATGACATTTGACAGGATTGCAGAAGGACTGCTGACCTCTATGGGCTATGAGGTTGACCGCTGCGGCAGCGATTTTGAGGCGATTGAGAAAAGTAAAAAATGGGAAACGGGGATGCCTTATCCGGTACACTTCAGCCCCTCAGATACAAGCGGGGAAAAGGCATTTGAAGAGTTTTATGTGGAGGGGGAGAAGGTAGATCCGGAGCGGTTTCGAAGCCTTGGCGTGATCACGGATAAGCCTGTTCCGGACAAGGCTGCAGTAACGGATTTGATTACCTCACTTGATGAGGCGTTTGCATGTGAGCATTGCAGCAAGGCCGAGATAGTAAATATCATCAGGGCGTACCTGCCGAATTTTGAACATATGGAAACAGGGAAAAGCCTTGACGGAAAGATGTAAAAGATATAAAGATTTTAACGGAAAGAAGGAAAGCATATGATTTCTTTGGCTGTTCCGGATTTAACGGGCAATGAAAAGAAATATCTGGATGACTGTATTGATACGACGTTTGTAAGCTCTGTCGGGGAATATGTGACTCGATTTGAAAAGATGGTTGCGGAAGCCACCGGAAGCAGGAATGCCATAGCGGTGTCGGCCGGAACAACAGGGCTCCATGTGGCATTGCATGCGGCGGGAGTCAAGCATGGGGAGCTTGTGATGATCCCCACATTTACCTTTATTGCCAGTGCCAACGCCGTCAGACATTGCGGAGCGGACCCGTGGCTGTTGGATGTGGAAGCATCCACCTGGTGCTTAAGTCCTGAGACTGTGGCGGCTGAAATCGAGAAGTGCTGCGAACGGCGGGAGGGCGGTTTGTATCACAGGGAGAGTGGCAGGAAAGTAGCTGCGCTGATGCCGGTATATACGCTGGGTAATATTCCGGATATGACCGCATTTCGTGCTGTTGCTGATAAGTATGGTCTGCCGCTGATTGTTGATGCCGCCTGTGCGATCGGGGCGACATGCAATGGCCGGCCCTTTGGTTCTCTTGCCGATCTGAGCGTGCTGAGCTTTAACGGTAATAAAACGATTACCTGCGGAGGCGGCGGGGCGGTTGTGGGAAACAGCGAAGAGCAGACCAACCTGGTACGCCATCTTACAACGACGGCCCGCGTATGGCCCGATTATGATTTCGATATGGCCGGGTTCAATTACAGGATGACGAATCTTCAGGCTGCCGTGGGGTGTGCGCAGATGGAGAGGTTATCTTCATTTGTTGCCGTGAAAAGGAAAGCACGTGAGTTTTATGAGACGGAATTAGGGGAGCTGACTGATGAGGGAATTACTTTCTTTCCTGCAACCGAGGGCAGTTCCTGCTGGTTTTCGGGGATTGTACTGCCGGAAGGGGGAACGCTGGAAACCGCAAAGGCCATATGTTCCTCTTTAAAAGAAGACGGGATTGAAGCACGTACCTTCTGGAAGCCGGTGCATCTTCAAAAGCCGTATGAAGATTGTCCCAGAAGTAAGGTAAGCGTCGCGGAGGGCCTGTGGCAGAGGATAGTTACGCTGCCCTGCAGCACGAATATTTCGGAGGAGGAATTGTCAAGGGTTGTTGCGTCGGTGAAGAAGGCGGTGAAGACTATCCGGTCCTGCTGATCGGATGGTATAGAGGAAACATTGACATGCCGTGATACTGCTCTGTCTTATCGGAGTATGGGCCACAATGTCAGCAGTATTGTAAGCTATGCTGCTCGGGAAACGAAATGTAAGCGGAGTCGCATGTTTCAGCTCTGCCTGCGGCAGGAGCTTTCGGCAAACCATGATATAAAATGTTATAAGGGCGGGACAGAAATCCCGGCATATGCCAGACAAGCAGCATATGCCGGGATTTCTGCGTTTATCTGCACTGCAATCCGGTTTTTTATAATGCTGTAAACAAATGTTCTAAAATGATATAATTCTATTTGACACATATCATATGATCTGTTACAATGAACATACATATCCGGGAAGCATTTCAAACCATTTCGGTTATCAATCCTTGTGTGAAAATGGAATAAAGACATTTACAGCGCAGCAATTTGCACCGGATTATAACGCGGAAGCTGTTTTACAGAAACTGACGAAGGCTGTAAACTGACGCCGCAGCAGCGAAAGGACAGTGAAATCAGGCGGGTGAAACGATATGAGGATACTTGAGAAGATAAAAAAGCGGAAGTATGAAAAGGATACAGGCTTTACCATTTCCCATGATGTATTTATTCCCATGTTGATTGCATCATCAGAACAGGCAGAAGAGATTATGAAAGGGAATTTTATGCTGAATCCGGCAGCCGATGATGTCATAGCGGGCCGGATATTGTCAAAGATACCGTCTGAGTATGTGGGAAAGGGCGACTGGCAGGCGGTTGAGGCGGGGGGCTATGCCAATCTTGGGGAGCTGCTGGCAAAACAGATTTCCATGTATCCGCTTGCCTTTGAGAAGGGCAGATTTTTAAAGCCGGATAGAAGACTTAAGCGTATGGGCGATACGGCGGTCATAATTGTTGATCCTGAAGCCTTCCTTCGGCGTGTACAAAATGCCGTGGGCGCCCGATATGCCAATCAATATATGCCTGTGCTCGCATCTGCGCAGTATAGGGGACGGAGCACTGATCCGTATGGGTTTCAGCTGTTTAACAGGGATGGTAAGGACAGGTGGAAGCAGGAGATGATTCTTGCGGTGCGAATGAATCCCAATCTGCGAATAACGGATGCACATAGTCGGGAATATGGTGAAAAGATGAACCTCGCGACAGGCAGTCTGTCTGACATAGCCGTGGTTTGTCCTGTGCAGGATCTTGTGAGGGGGAAGTTCCCGCGGGAAATTCTGGATCCGGAATATGCTTGCTGGCTTGACAGCTTTCAGACAGCCAAAAAGGAAATAAAACAATGGATATTTTCGGTGGCGGCAAATATAATGAACATTGTTCCAGCCACTGAGTGGATGGATAAGCTGGAGCGGATATTTCCGGGAGACAAATGGAAAGCATGTTCCCAGGTAGAGAAGCTTTTTACAGACGGAGATGCGGTGCCAAGGCTTGCGTACTTTTCACAGGACGGCAGGGACAGAGTGTTCCTTCATATTAACAGGATAGAGTGTCATTTCTTTGAATTCGGCGAGGAAGAGAAAAGGATGCTCCGGGAACTGGTCTGTTTTGCAGAAGCAGAATGCGGCACGAGATTTTGCCATATGCTGCTTGAGACAAATGCTGATCTTGGAGTTGTAAAGAACAGGAGTGTACTTTCGCAGACCAGTTTCAGGGAGGAGCGAACCTGCCAAAGGGGAGACCTGTTTGAGCATCAGTTTCTGGAAGCTGATTACAAGGTTGTGCCGAGTGTGCTGGGAATTGAATTTTCAAGACGTGACTGGCATTATGGAGTGAGACTTTCCACACCCGATAATGAGCATATTATGTGGTACGACAGTAAAACGGTGCTTGACTTTTTCGAGGAGGCGGCGGCTTCAAATGTGGCACGTATTGAATATCTGATGAAGGGAGATGCTTATGGCAGATATAGAAAGATTCGATAATATTGTAGAAGCCATTCGCCATCTGGAGCCCAATCATATCCTTGGTACATGTCTTGAAAGAGACGGGGTGGCTGTCAAGCATTCAAGGTATGAGCTTATGACAATGCCTGACGGCAGGATAGCTGCATTGTCTTTTTCCGGGAATTTTACCTTTTACCGCGGAGAAAATAAGTGCTATCCGCTTTGTAAGGCTAGTCTCTACAGAATTCAGGGAAGGGATGACAGGATAGAGGCACTGTTAAAGTCGTATGATTTTATGGTGTTCCTGGAATCGCTGCCGGAGGTGCGGGCGTTCGTGGGGGGCTGTGGGTACTATGTGCCGTGGGCGCTTGCGCAGCATTATGAATTTGCCACACCGATGATAGACCTGACAAATGAACTGGCGGTTGCGGCGTTCTTTGCCACCCATTTTTATGACCGTGTGAGCAGGCAGTATCTTCTTGTGAAGGACGGTATCGGCAGGATTCGCGGGACAAGTATGATATTGGATCCGGAGCTTGCCGGACCGCTTAAACCGATAGGAATGCAGCCTTTTGCGAGGCCCGAAAGACAGGACGGATTTGCTTTCTGGATTCCGGAAAGCGCCGACTTTACGGAATATTCCTTTTCGGTGGAGTTTGTACAGGACGCAAAAGTAAACCTTCGCCTGAAAACTGCGATGATGGGCGGCGCAGACTATTTCTTTCCGAATGAGCAGTTGTCACAGATGGCGTCTATCATTAAAAATACCAAGGCGGTAACAAGCATGGCCATAGAGGCAATGCTAAAGGATATTGCAGGGGGCAATTCTTATATTGCCCCGGATGTTACGCGGGATGACATTCAGAGGGTGATAAAGGAGCGGAACATATTTACAGTGGATGCGCCTGTGATTTGTCCTGAGGCCATGCCCCACAGGATCAATGCCTTCATGGATGAGGGCCGGCTGATTATAAGACCGGCATATAGAAGGGGAGAGGCGCTGCCGGCGCCCTGACGGATGAAACAGTATAAGCAAGGAACGGAAATCCCGGCATATGCCAGACAAGGCGTATATGCCGGGATTTTTCCGCTAGCGCCAAATAACACACCTTTTCATGAGCTGTTTTGTCGGGATTTCAACATTGAATTGAAAAACAGACTAAAATGTGATATGGTATTATAGGCGGTTAAAATTATTTATTAAAATGTTTAAGTTCTATTGAGAAATATTTGCAAACGTGGAGGAACAGTGGCGGCAGACTTAAGTAAAGGCTTTATAAATAAAAAGGACTGGAATTGGATTCTGATTCTTGCATTGGGTGGTGCAGCCATTGTCAGGGCTCTGCTTGCGGATTATGATATGATTCCGGTTAGGGAGCGGGAAGATTGGGCGTGGATCAAAGGTATCCTGTGGGACTCAGCCGAATTCATGTGTAATGTAATCGTTACATACGGGACAATGCTGGTTGCCAGTGTTATTTTTTTCTACAGCGTGATGGACAATAAAAGCCTGGGCATTCCTTACAGGCGGCTTCTTGATTTGACGATTGGGTCACATACGATTCCTATCCTGTTTATAATAACATTATTGCTGACAGTTTTTATGGTTATGGCCAGATCCGTGTCATGGAAGTATACGACATATGTGTGTATGGCATATATTCTGATGCTTCAGATGTATGTTATTGTAAATATTTTATTATCCACCTCATATGCGCAATGCAAACGGATCATATGCCGATATGAGCGGAATCGCTTTAAGAAGCAGAAGGGTATATACAATATAAGGGAATTTACGGGATATTTGGAGCGTGCTGTCCACAGTGGAGAAATCATTCAGGATAAAGCGGAAATGCTGTGGAATTTTCTGCGGATTCCGTTTGACCGCTCTGTCCTGAAAATGTACAGGAAAAGCATACGGAAGGGGACATTTGACGAGAAAGAGGAAGGAAAAAGAATTTATGGCTTCTATTTTGTGAATACTTTGTCCGCATTCCGCAATGACGGAGAAGAATTAACAAATTTGGAAACAGACCAGATGTATACCTGTATCCTTGACTTCCTGAAAGAGCATGTTGGTCAAAACAGCAGCGGGATGAGAACATTAAACAAGCTCCTGAAGAGTAAGTATGGAGAAGCGGAATGCACCCGTAAAATAAACTTTATTTCGCACCTGGTTATTTCGGGTATTATGAACGGTCTTACTTTTGGAAATGCCCGGGGTCATGCAGGATTATATAAAAATGTTTTAAAAAAATGTGATCTGGCGGAGGAGATAAAGGGTAAGCAGATAAAGTTAATGGTATTGTTTCAGGAAGTATTGGGATTGACCGGTATTCGAGAGGAACCGCTGGGCTTTGAATGGGAGCAGCCGGAAGAGTGGGAGCCGCTTAAGGAGGAGGAAATTCCGCTTTGCGCTGATATGTGGGAAGTTTGGATGGAAATGTATGATGTGCCGTTTTACAGTAAGGCAAGGCGGTTTAATGCGGCAATTCAGACTATGATCGGATACCGCAATGTTTCCGGCAGAATTCTGAGAATGAAACTTAAGATGAAATGTAACGGGGAGAGAAAAAGTGAAGAGAGAGGTATCTACCAGAATACTTTTGCTGAAAAATAATTTTTATCGGGATATGGGGAGCACAAATGAGGAAGTACTGGGAAAGTATTGTGCCCTGGGGCATTTTGACGCTTTTGACATATCGGACGAGAAGATAGTGAAGGTGGAAGAGCTTGATACATGGGGGTATTTGGGGGAGAGGACTTATGGGCAGAATGGCAATGTGAATTGCCGAATGCTGGTATGTGTTACGGAGCAGAAGGAGAAGGATCGGGATTTCTGGATGAAAGAGGCAGAGCCGCTGGTGTTTATAACGATGGTCAGACTGAATGAAGGGGTATTGGCCGTCAAAAGGGACGGGATTATTGAGGCTTTGTCAAAAGAACCAAAGCAGATGGGATATTTGTCATATGACCACAGTGAGATTATTGCGGTTACGAAAACAAATCAGTATAGTGAAGGCATGAAGACAGTCAGGAAGCTTCGCAAAATATGCAGTGCAGTTAAGACATATACGATTTTTGGAATAAGGGAAGACATCTTGGAATCATATGAAGCAATCATGAAGTGTGTTAAGGATGAAAAGGTCTGCTGCAGGCTGCACTGCATGATAAAAAATTATGAGAAGGCGGAAAGCTTCAGAAAGATTCTGGAGGAGCATATAAGAAACAGGGAGCATTCGGATGATATAGAGATACGCAAATTTGAAGTTTTCGGCGGGTTCGACTGGCTGTTGGAGGTTGACAATGTGTCTCTTTGCAGCTTATTGGAACTTTATAAGACGAAGGAATTGCTGACGCATGCAAATCATAAATATTGTGAAGCATTTTTTAACATAGAATCAGAGATATTGGTGTGGGAAGGAAATCTAAGCTGTGAATAATTGGATAGAAGAGCAGAGGAGAAGCTTAAAGACTATATATGAACAGTGTGATAATAAAGAGCCGGTTTTAAAAGCTTTTTCAGTATATTTGCTCAGAATTTTAAGCGGTCTGTCGCAAATAGGGAGCAGCAGGCTATACGGCTATGAAGAACAGATTCTGGAAAGAGGCATGCAGTTATTTTGCATGCATTATACAGAACGGGTAGACAGTGCACTGGCGGCGGGCAACAGCACCGAAGAGAAAAAGAGGATTATGAGGGATATTGAGGATGCGATCAGCAAAATATCCAATGTATACAAGAATATTATTGACAGCACATCGAATTCCGATCGGCAGATGTTTACGAGCCAGGCGGTTGAGAGCAGTATATACGATATTTCTCCTAAACTGCTTGCCACCTATTCAGTAATTTTGGAGACTCTGGTACGCCTGTTTCACAAGGGGGGGTTCTATGCGTTTTTGCTGCATCCATCCCTGAAGAGCAATGTAGAAACGGCGAGCTTGTTTGATACGCGGGAGGAAGAGGGAAAGGTGGTGCTGATCTACATCCCGGAGAACCAAATTGAAAAGACGGGCCAGGTTATCACTTATTTGCTGCATGAGGCCTATCACGTGCTGACGAAGGCACAACGTCACCGACAGGGCCGGGCCATCAGCATGGAGTATCACGTATATCACGCGATTTACCAGCGTATATTCAGAAATGTAAGTTTTGACTTTGTGGAAGAAGCAGACGCCGACGAAAACATAAAGGAAGCGCTGATGATAAAATGGTTTGATATTGCCGGACGTTGCGGAGAAATATGCGGGATGACGGCAGATGACCGGAAACTGTACAGTAAAAATATTCTGAGACAGATAGGTGATAACTGGCGGGAATGGCTGAGAAATATTTTTGTAAGTCTTGGGGATGATCTATGTCAGGCTTTGGAAGGGAAGAAATTCAGGGCTGCTCAGAATCCCTATGAACAAATAATGTGGATCGAATGGAACATACAGCGGAATCTTGTAGAGATTCTGGCAGGGAATCTGACGGCGCGGTATGCGCGTATCTATATGGGAATCTACAGAGAGGCTTATGCAGATGTGGCGTGTATTCTTACTGCCGGAATTTCGCCGGAAGAATATGAGCAGTCTTTCCGGGATTCGGAGACGGAGGAAATTCTGCTGGCGGACATTATCCGCAATCTGAGAATTCATATTGTTGCCAAAGCAATCATATCCTGCGAGGGTGCCAATTACGCGGAAGCCTGGGAAGAATACGGTAAAGAGCATGAGTTTCGAAACAGAACAGCAGCAGAGGAGTTTGACGGTTCGGAAGAAGCGATACTTTCGGATGACGCGTTTTATGTCTGGGACGAGGATCTGGAATTACTGGAAAACAATCTGATCGGCAGCGCCGGAGCCCTCTGGAAAAAGCTGGGAAGTGAACGTGGATTTCAAAAGTTCCGCAACATTTTAAGGGAGATGGATTTGCTGGAAATTCTGAGCGGCAAGGTAAGCGAAAGCCTGCATGACTTATAAAAAAATAATACTCTTCCGATTCCTGCACATGAAATATACTTCAAGTGAAATGAGGAAGAGCATTATTCTGGAAAGAAATTCATATATTAATAGCAGACAATTAAAAATTGCTTGCATCGCTGGCGTCGCCGGGAGCTCTTAGCGGCGTAATCTTTCGGTCTTCTTCGGAAAGGGACTCTTTCCCGCTAAGAACGGTATCTGTTATAAATGCGTTAATGAAGCCGTCCGACTTAAGGCTGTTGATTCTCCGGGAAAAACGGCGGTCAAGGTATTTGTAAAGCTGTCGAAGCATATCCGTGTCCGCACATACGCATTCAGGTCGGGAATGCGGATCAGGTAGGGTGAACAGCTTGAGCAGCAGGTCGCCATTGCCGGAGTATGCAGCGGCCAGAAGGAAAAAGCCCTCCCTGTAGCCGGCAGCAAAACAGGTACAGCTGCTGGTTTCAAAAAGCTCTGTGGGCGCAATCTGTGCCAGTTCCTCCGGGGGATTCTGGAAATTCAGAATATCCCAGTCTATTTCGGCTACCATACTGCGATTGTAGAGGAGAACAAGCAGGCACTCTATATTGGTGTGATTTAAATTGCATTCGGGCCGGCCGACAAGATCATCAATGGATACGCCGAAATATTCGGCAATCGTCATGATCTTATCCAGGGCAGGAATACTTTTGTTCCAACGGGAAATCAGCCCCGGGGACAAAAAGAGATCTGATTCGAGCTTTGATATGGACACTTTTCGCTGTTTGCAAAGCATTCTTATGTTTTCAATCAGAACATTACCGTCCAGTGACATTTGAATCACTCCTTCCTGCTTGAAGCGTATGCTACATGTTGTAATATATTTCATATATTAATTATTATAGATTTTCTTGTATTATTTGTCAAGTTAATGTATAGTAAAGTTGCTTATAAATTCAATTGATTATATTAATAATAGTTGATGAAGAATACTTGAAGTGTGGAGGTCATGCGTTATGATATTTGTAAAGGAATACTCTGATCTTGTAGCCAAATTTCATAAAGAGCCTCCGCATGTAGGAACTCCGTATGTAGAAAATGTGAAAGAGCCGACTCCGTTTTACAGGAATGATCCGGAATCTAACCTTGTGATCGCCGGGTATCAAAAAGGTCCTAAGAACAGCTACACAAGGGAGCTGGCTAAGAAATTTCCTCTGGCCGGGAAATAGAAGCTGTGTCTTATCCGTGCATATAGTCATCTATTAAATTCAGCCAACAGCTTATGAGATACCCTCTCATAAGCTGTTTTGTCTTATTCAAGATTTCAGATTCTTCTATTTTGCCTGTGGGGCATCCGAACTGTTTTCTGAATGATTGTCACCCGCAATGTGGCTGCCTATTGCTAACGTGTGTTGTAGTATATACATGCAAAAGGACAGCCTCTTATGAGCTGTCCCCTGCTTAATGGCAAAGTATTTAAATGGCTTCGTGGAAGGTACGGCTGATTACGTCGGCCTGCTGTTCGGGAGTCAGTTTAATGAAATTCACGGCGTATCCGCTGACCCGAATTGTCAGTTGGGGATAATTTTCAGGATGCTTCTGGGCATCCAGCAGTGTATCCCTGTTTAAAACGTTTACATTTAGATGATGTCCGCCCTTTGTGGCATATCCGTCCAGAAGATTTACAAGATTGTCAACCTGTGCTGTGCTTGAGCTCATATCAATACCTCCATTTGTGTTAAGATTTAATAATAGTAATGATTACTGTTTTGTTGTAATTAAATAATAGCACCTCGTCAGTCATTTGTCTATACCTTTCCATTAAAATTTTGTATTTTTCTGAATACAAAAATACTGCCAGAACTTAAAGGGGAAACAGGAATATCCGGGTTTTATTTTCATATATTGGAAAAAGAGGACAAAGAGGTGCAGGAGGGCAGGCATATATGGAAAACACGATCTTACGTCTTTTTCCGGCAGAAAAAAGAAGCTTTTGGGAATATACGGCTGCACACCAAAGGTTTGTCCGTGAGATTCGTCTGCGGGCAGACCGCCCTATTGTGATATACATAGACGGGAAGGAAGTCTTCCTGGACAGAGAAGGACATTTTACAGAGCGGATGCAGGAGGCTGGCAGCATTACGGCGGAGGAGCTTTCCAAGCTGCTGGAGCATATCTGCCATTATTCCCTGTATGCCTATGAGGATGAGCTGCGGCAGGGGTTCCTTACGGTGGCGGGCGGTCACAGGATCGGAGTTGCGGGACAAGCGGTGCCGGAAGACGAAAAGAATCTGCGGACGATCAAAAACATAACTTTTATCAATATTCGGGTTTCCCATGAGATAAAGGGTGCGGCTGACAGGGTGCTTCCACGAATATACGGAGAAGGTAATCTGAAAAGCACGCTGATCATCTCGCCTCCGGGATGTGGAAAGACCACCCTTCTCAGGGATCTGATCAGACAGGTTTCGGACGGTAACAAATGGGGGAAGGGTATGACAGTGGGGGTTGTTGACGAGCGTTCGGAAATCGCAGGTGCATTCTGCGGAAAGCCTCAGAACGATGTGGGTATGAGGACGGACGTGCTGGATGCCTGTCCTAAAAGTCTGGGAATGATGATGCTTCTGCGCTCCATGTCACCGGAAGTTATCGCCATTGACGAGCTGGGTGACGGTGAGGAGCTGGAAGCTCTGCGCCGCGCTGCGGTATGCGGGTGCAGGATACTGGCCACGGCTCACGGGGAGAGCCGCGAGGATGTGATGTCCAGGTTTGATGTGCCGGAAGGGGTGTGGAAGCAGCTTTTCCGGATGGTGATTATTCTCGGAAAGGAACAGGGAAGCTGCGTGGTAAAGAGAATGGAGGAAGAAGGAGGGGATTATGCTTAGGCTGGCAGGGGCCTGTATGATCCTGAGCGGCTGCTTTGGCCTGGGACTATGGTACAAGCGGCAGTTTACGGGCAGGGTCAGGGCGCTGCGGACAATGTGCGGTACATTGAGCCTCCTTGGAAGCGAGGTCCGCTATGGGCGGAGGACGCTGCCGGAGTGCTGCGGACACGTGGCCGGAAGAGTGTCCGGGCCTCTCAGCGACGCATTGAGGAGGATTGAGATAAAAATGCAGGAAAACACGGGGGAGAGCTTTGCACGGGTCTTTCGGGAGTGTATGGAAGAGCCGCTGCGGGAAATGCCCCTGAAGGAGGAGGACAGGGAAGAATACCTGCGGTTTGTATCGGCCGGCACTTTCGGTGACGGACAGATGCAGCTGGATCTCATAGAGCAGAGCAGGGAGCAATTGGAGATAAAGGCGGCAGCCCTGGAACAGGAAAATGCGGAAAAGTGCAGAATGGCGGTAGGACTTGGAGCCATGGGAGGGTTATTGATTATTCTGGTATTGTACTGACCCTCTCGCGCGAATCAGTAAAAAGATAGGATACGGGGAATTATGGGAGTGAGTCTGATTTTTAAGATAGCGGCAGTCGGTATTCTGGTTACGATACTCAGCCAGGTACTAAAGCACAGCGGACGGGAAGAGCATGCGTTTATGATCAGCCTTGCGGGCCTGATTCTGGTGCTGACCTGGATCGTGCCATACATATACGAATTGTTTCAGACGATACAGACCCTGTTCGCGTTGTAGATGGGAGGAGCATTGTGCAGGAGCTGGTAAAGGTAGCTTTTCTGGGAATCACGGGAGTACTGCTGGCAATTCAGTTCAAGGGCCAGAAGCCGGAGTATGGGACATATGTGGGACTGGCTGTAGGTATTCTCGTCTTCGGATACGCACTGAGACAGGTAGAGGCTGTGGCGGGCCAGCTGGGAAAGCTGCGGATCTACCTGAACGGAGCGGAAGGATATCTTACGGTATTACTGAAGGTCATAGGAATTACATACATCTGCGAATTCAGTGCCGATGTATGTAAGGATGCGGGATACCAGACGGTGGCAGGGCAGATCGAGGTGCTGGGGAAACTGTCGGTAATGTTTGCCGGTCTGCCCGTCCTTTTTGCCGTGATCGAACAGATACAAAGCTTTATGTAAATACAGTGATTCTCACAGGAAAGGCTGGATGACATATGGATTTGGACGGGATTTGGCAGGATTACGGTCTGGACAGGCTGGCGGCGGGCATACAGCAGCTGTTTCCAAAGACGGATATATCGGCAAAACAACTGCTGGAGCAGGTGATGTCCGGCGATATATTCGGAGCATTGTCCTGCCTGGTTGCAGGAGGGGCAGCCGGCATTACGAATCAGCTGGCAGGGATGAAAAATATTTTCGTCTGGCTGTTGATGCTGGGCATCGTCTCTTCGCTGGTCACGCATTTTGTGGAGATCTTCGATGTGCACCAGGTTGCGGATATGAGTTTCTACTTTATGTATTTGCTGTTTACCGCAATTCTTTTGAAATGCTTTTCCGAGGCGGCGGAAACGGCGCTGCACACATTGGGAGATATAACGCTTTTCATCCGGCTGCTGGTTCCTGCATATCTGATTTCCGTGGGGGTATCCACAGGCGCCATGACGGCAGGAGTGGTCTGCCAGATGATGCTGGTTGTCATATATGGAATAGAATACGTGCTTTCCAGCGGGGCGGTTCCGCTTGCCTACAGCTTTGTCATGTTGTCCATGGTAAACGGTATCTGGGTGGAGGAGAAGCTGAACATGCTCATTGATCTGATGGAAAAGGCGGTGGGCTGGATCTTAAAAGCGGCGATGGGAATTGTCACCGGTATCAGCATTTTTCAGGCATTGATTACTCCCGTTGTGGATACCGTGAAAAAGTCTGCCCTGCAGAAGATCCTGTCGGCGATTCCGGGGGTGGGGGATATTGCAGACAGTGCGATGGAGCTGGTACTGGGTTCTGCTATTGTCCTGAAGAACAGTATCGGTGTGGTGCTTCTGCTCCTGATCCTGGTGCTCTGTGCCGCCCCCCTTTTAAAGATTGCCCTGATTGCCGGGGTGTTAAAGTGTTCCGCTGCGTTTATGGGAATAGTCACTGACAAGCGGATTACGGCGTGTGTCAACAGGGCCGGAGACGGGGGGATGCTGCTCCTTAAAATCACCGGTACGGCGCTGCTGTTGTTTTTGATTTCCATTGCGGTAGTTACGGCGTCCGGAAGGGGGTGATATTTTGCTGCAGACAATCTGCGGGATCGGTATTTTTATGATCTGTGCGCAAACTATTGTACATTTCAGGCCTAAGGAGACCTATGAGAAATATCTGAAGCTTCTGGTCAGTGTCATGGTGCTGATCCAGCTTTTTCTGCCGGTGGGAAGCTTCCTGTTGGGAGGGGGCATGGAGCAGGCGCTGGAGAAGCTGGGGACGTTTCGAAACCAGATGGAACAGGAAATGGATGAGGCGGCGCGGCAAGCTGCAGAGACAGATGAGATGCTGGAGCGGATGACGCTGGAAGAGATCCGCAGGAGAATGGAAGAGCAGGACGGAGAGACGGCAGAGGAAGGGGAAGATACACCGGAGAACGGGGAAGCTGCGCCGGAAGATGTGGTGATCGTAGGTCCCATTGAAATTCATCGGCGGTAAGGAGGTGATGGGAGGTCTGTGAAAAAAGATTGGAAAAGGTGGCTGGAGGATGAGCGGGTGAAAAAGTTCTTTCGCAGGGACAATCTGCTGATCCTGGTACTGGCGGGAATCCTGTTGTTTATTATTGCACTGCCCACAAAGGACAGCGGCGGAAAGGGCAGGGAAGCGGCAGAGAAAAAAGGCGTCCTGGGCGGGAGCGAAACCGCGCCCGGAGGCGGAGAAGAGTCTGTTTCGATACAGGGTGCGGCGCAGTCGGATTACGCAGCGGAGCTGGAAAGGCGATTGACTGCGGCGCTGTCGGAGATGGCAGAGGTGGGTAAGGTCAGAGTAATGATCACGCTGAAATCCTCCGAAGAGCTGGTGGTGGAGAAGGAGAAGCCGATAAACAGCTCCATGACTGAGGAGACGGATTCTCAGGGAGGAAGCCGCACGGTGAATACCAGTGAGATTGGAGAAAGTGTGGTGTACAGCAAGTCGGATGGCAGCAGCAGCACGCCGTATGTGATTAAGACTTATGCCCCGGAAATCGAGGGAGTGCTGGTTGTGGCGGAAGGGGCGGGGAGCGGCACGGTAAACCGCACTGTGACAGAAATTGTGCAGGCATTGTTCCATGTGGATGCTCACAAGGTCAAGGTGGTAAAAATGGAGACAAAAACCAGGTGACAGGATTCATATATCGGTTCTCGGGCTCATACAATAAATTAGCAAAACGAAGAGAAAGGGAAAAACGTGAAAAACCTAATCAAAAAAAATCAGCTTATGATAACCGCACTTGCGATCATGATTGCGATCGCAGGGTATCTGCAGTTCGCGGGAACCGGTCTGGAAGATGAATATCTGAAGGTGGACGACAGCAATGTATACACAAGCGATACGACACCTACGGGGACGGGGGACATCCTCACGGAAAATTACACGGCGGAGGATCTGCTGGATCTTTCGGAAGCAGACCTGCTGCAGACCGGTCTGACCGAAATTGACAGCCTGGATTCCGACATGGAGGACGATCCGGTGGATAATTATCTGGATGCGGATTTTCAGGTGTCACAGACCGTTGCCGGGGAAGGGCAGAGCGAAACACCGGAGGATGGGGAGATACCGGGGGAGGCAGTCTTCACGTCGTCTGCGGCAGGAGTTACCATTCTTTCCGAAGCGAAACTCCTGAAGGAGCAGACCAGGGCCAAAAATAAAGAGACACTGCTGGAGATCATCAACAGTGCGGGGATTTCCGACGAACAGAAGCAGGCGGCAGTGGACAGCATGGTACAGATGACGGCTGTGGCCGAGAAGGAGGCAGCGGCGGAGATATTGCTGGAGGCAAAGGGCTTCACTGATGTGGTGGTCAGCATTAACGGGGACGCCGTGGATGTGGTGGTGAATGCGGCGACACTGGACGATATTATGCGGGCGCAGATCGAGGACATCGTAAAGCGCAAGACGGAGATTGCCCCGGAAAATATTATTATCAGTACGGTGGTACAGTAGACAGACAGCTAAACAACGTAAAATTATAGTGTAAATTACATAAAAGGTGTGGTATACTGGTAAATAATTTATGCAATCGTTGAGAGGACCAAAGATTATGCGGAGAGTGTTTTTGATCGTACTGGACAGTTTCGGAATCGGCGGGATGGAGGATGCGGCTTCTTACGGGGACGTGAATGTGAATACCCTGAGGAGCGTGTCCGCCAGCCCCCGTTTTCGCATGCCGAATATGAGGGATCTGGGACTGTTTGATATTGACGGTGTGGTGACAGAGGGCGGCAGCTTAAAGAAAGGCAGCCAGCAGGCGGCCGTTGCCCGTATGAAAGAGCGTTCCAGGGGAAAGGACACCACCATAGGACACTGGGAGATTGCCGGTGTATATTCGCCAAATCCGCTGCCCACTTATCCGAACGGGTTTCCCCGGGAGGTGCTGGATGCCTTTTCGAAACGTACAGGCAGGGGCGTACTCTGCAATTTGCCTTATTCCGGAACGGCAGTGATCCAGGAATACGGAGACACCCATATGGCTACGGGGGATCTGATTGTTTATACCTCCGCGGACAGTGTATTTCAGATAGCGGCTCATGAGGACATTGTGCCGCCGGAACAGCTTTATGAGTACTGCCGTATAGCCCGGGAAATACTCACGGGAGAACACGGTGTGGGCAGGGTGATTGCCAGACCTTTTACAGGCCCCGCAGGAGGTCCTTTTACCAGGACAGCCCGCAGGCATGATTTCTCCATGGAGCCTCCCGGTATTACCATGCTGGATCAGCTTTCCGGGGCAGGGAAGGATGTGATCGCCGTGGGCAAGATTCAGGACATCTTTGCGGGCAGGGGGATCACTGAAGCGGTTTATACCGGCGGCAATGAGGAAGGAATCGAGAGGACACTGGAATATCTTGACCGGGATTTTGAGGGGTTGTGCTTTATCAACCTGGTGGATTATGATATGCTTTACGGGCACAGGAGAGACGTGGACGGCTATGCGCGGGCGCTTGCATACTTTGATGAGAGACTGCCGGAGCTTATGGGAAAGATGAGGCCGGAGGATGTACTGATGATCACGGCGGATCATGGCTGTGACCCGGCATACACGGCTACCACGGACCACACCAGGGAGTATACCCCCTTCCTTATGTACGGCCGGGGAGTCCGCCCCGTCAATTACGGAACACGGGAAAGCTTCGCGGATATAGGGGCCACCGTGTTGAAATATTTCGGTATGGAGCCTGCCTTTGAAGGAAATGGTATGGACGCCGGCAATTGTCCGGCGGACAGTCCCACCTGAGAGCTGCTGCGAACGGCACAGGCATGAATACTGAAAACAGGAGGCTGAAGATGAGTCAGGAAAATATGGATTATTTTGAAATGGGTGATATTCGTAAAGGTATGCGTGTGGAAGAAATCAATCGCAGGAGGACCTTTGCGATCATTTCCCATCCCGACGCGGGGAAAACAACTCTGACGGAGAAGTTTCTGCTTTACGGCGGAGCCATTAATCTGGCAGGAAGCGTCAAGGGAAAGGCTACGGCAAGGCATGCCGTATCCGACTGGATGGAGATAGAGAAGGAGAGAGGTATATCTGTCACCTCCTCCGTGCTGCAGTTTGAATACGACGGATATTGCATTAATATTCTGGATACCCCAGGGCATCAGGATTTCTCCGAGGACACCTACCGTACATTGATGGCGGCGGATTCCGCGGTGATGGTGATTGACGCCTCCAAGGGTGTGGAGGCCCAGACCAGAAAGCTGTTCAAAGTCTGCGGAATGAGGGGAATTCCGATCTTTACCTTTATTAACAAGATGGACAGGGACGCCAGGGATACGTTTGAATTGCTGGATGAAATCGAGAAGGAGCTGGGAATCGCCACCTGTCCTGTGAACTGGCCCATTGGCTCAGGTAAAGGCTTTAAAGGCGTCTACGACAGAGAGAAGAAGTGCGTGATTTCTTATTCCGACACGGAAAAGGGGACAAAGGAGGGTATTGCCACAGAAATACCGGTTCATGAGGAGGCGCGGCTGCGGGAACTGATCGGAGACGAGCCGGCGGACAAGCTTCTGGAGGAGATCGAGCTTCTGGACGGTGCAGGAGTTTCCTTTGACCTGGATCAGGTGCAGGCTGGAAAACTGACGCCGGTCTGTTTTGGTTCCGCTCTGACCAATTTCGGGGTGGAAATTTTCCTGAAGCACTTTTTACAAATGTCTACCGCGCCGCTGCCCAGAAAAGCGGACATCGGTTCGGTGGAACCTGCAGAAAACGAGTTTTCCGCATTTGTCTTTAAGATACAGGCCAATATGAATAAGGCCCACAGGGACAGGATCGCTTTTATGCGCATTTGTTCCGGCAGGTTCGATGCAGGTATGGAGGTCCGCCATGTACAGGGCAATAAGGTCATGCGCCTTTCCCAGCCCCAGCAGATTATGGCGGATGAGAGAAAAATACTGAGCGAAGCTTATGCGGGAGACATCATAGGTGTCTTTGACCCGGGCATTTTCTCCATCGGCGACACGCTGTGTATGCCGAAGGAGAGTTTTCGCTACGAGGGAATACCGACCTTTGCGCCGGAGCATTTCGCCAGGGTAAGGCAGCTGGATACCATGAAGAGAAAGCAGTTTGTGAAAGGCATAGAGCAGATTGCTCAGGAGGGCGCAATCCAGATCTTTCAGGAATTCAACACAGGTCTGGAAGAAATCATTGTAGGCGTGGTGGGTGTGCTGCAGTTTGATGTCTTAAAGTACAGACTGGAGAATGAATATAATGTGGGTATCCGGCTGGAAAATCTGCCCTATGAGCATATCCGCTGGATCGAAAATAAGGATGAGGTGGATGTAGATAAGCTGACGGGCACCTCGGACATGAAAAAGGTAAAGGATATGAAGGGAAATCCGCTGCTGCTGTTCGTGAATGCCTGGAGTGTGGGAATGACGCTGGACAGGAACAAGGGATTGGTATTGGCGGAGTTCTCCAGAAATTAACGTGTATGGGTATGAAGAAGAAAAATTATGTGTTTTTACTTTTCTGTTTGTTGCTGCTGGGAGGCTGCAATGCCAGCAGTCTTCTGAAGGAGGTGCCGCGGGATTTTTCCGTGACAGGTCCGGGACCGGTGGGGGAGCAGGGAAGTGGCGGGCAAAGGAATATAGAAAATATACGGCGCCCGGAGACAGGGCAGTCGTCTGCAAGTGCGCCGGGTTCGGACGCTGCCCAGGGCGGAAAAGACGTTGCCCAGGGAGAGCAGGATGCCGCCCGAAAGGAAAGCTTTCTGTATGACGGCGCGTTCGAATATTCCGCCGGGACCTTAAGCGAGGCGGAGCTGACGTGGTATGAGGATATAAAGCGTACGCTGGGCAGCTTTGGAGAGAAAGAGCGGCTGGACGCGGCGGCACTGGCGGCCGGATGCGACGAAGAGGATATAGATCGCATATTTCAGTGCGTTCTGAACGATCATCCGGAATTATTTTATGTGGAGGGATATTCCTATACAAGGTATACCAGAGGAGATAAAATTACGGCCATAGCCTTTTCCGGCACCTACAGCATTGACAGGGAGACGGCAGAGGGCAGGCGGAAGGAAATCGAAGCGGCGGCGGAGAAAATATTGTCCGGTGCGGACGAGGAAGCGGATCAGTACGCAAAGGTAAAATATGTATACGACACGATCATCAGGGAGACGGATTACGATCCGGCGTCGCCGGACAATCAGAACGTCTATTCCGTGTTTGTAAACAACAGGTCCGTGTGCCAGGGCTATGCCAAGGCGATACAGTACCTGCTGAACCGCCTGGGGGTGGAGTGCACACTGGTATTGGGAACCGTGGAGTCGGGAGAAGGGCAGGAGGGACATGCCTGGAACCTGGTGAAGGTGGACGGGGAATATTATTATGTGGACGCTACCTGGGGGGACGCTTCTTATACACAGCAGGACGGAGAAGCAGAGAATGCGGGAATACCGGAAATTAATTATGATTATCTGAATGTGACCACGGAGGAGCTTTTAAAAACCCATACATTGGGAGAGAATATACCCATGCCCCAGTGTGCTGCAACAGAAGCAAACTACTACTTCCGCGAGGGAGCACTGTTTACCTCCTATGACAGGGAGCAGATGAAGGGGCTTTTCGACAGGGCGGAGGAGCAGGGAAGGGATGACGTAACGGTAAAGTGCGCAGATTGGGAATGTTATACGGAGGTATTGACAGAATTGGTTGATAACCACGAGATTTTCCGCTATCTGGGGGAGTCGGGCGCTACCGTGGCCTATGCAAAGAATGATAATCAGATGTCACTGACATTTTGGGTGACAAATGAATAGAACCTGTGCTATAATGTTCACGATAGCATCGAGCAGTGCGAAAAAAGGCAAATATGAATTTTCGTCATGCTTGCATGTAAGAAAATTCATATCTGACTTTTTTCATAGGGCGAAAGCCCGTGAGCGAGGATCCGCGAAGCGGAAACGAGCGGGCACTGCGAGGGCGCAGGGTTTCTGCGCAGTCGAAGGAAACGAGCATGCAAGGCGAGGAAAAGCGGTGCGAAAGCCCGTGAGCGAGGATCCGCGGAGCGGAAACGAGCATGCAGGGCTCTTACGCAGAAGGGTGTTATGGAAATTCTGATTTATGGAGGTAATTCAGATGGAAAAAGACATAGAGAAAAAGACAGTGGTGCTGAAGGATGAAGAAAATGTGGGAGTGGTGCAGATCGCGGACGACGTTGTGGCGATGATAGCATCTCTTGCCACCACCGAGGTGGAAGGCGTCAGCGCTATGTCCGGCAACATTACCAACGAACTGATGAGCAGGGTGGGTGTGAAGAAGCTGACCAAGGGAGTCAAGGTAGAGGTGCTGAATAACAGTGTGGTGGTCTATCTGGCAGTAATTGTGGAGTATGGCTATAACATTCCTGCTACTTGCCAGAAGGTGCAGGCTAAGGTGAAGGCTGCGATTGAGAACATGACAGGACTTGCCTGTACAGATGTCAATATTCGGATTGCAGGTGTAAAGGTAAAATAAAGGGAAAAGATACAATGGGACGACATGAGCAGAGAGAGCAGGTTTTCTTGCTTTTATTTCAGGCGGAATTCCATTTGCCGGCGGATATGCCCAGACAGATAAAGCTGTTTCTGGAAGGCAATGAGGCAGTCAGTTTGCAGAAGGATTTTGATTATATTGAAGAGAGATGCAATCTGATCTGCGAGAAGATTCCGGAGATAGACAAGCTGATTAACGACAATACGGAGGGCTGGGATACCGCCCGCATGGGGAAAGCGGAGCTTGCCATCCTGAGACTGGCGGTATATGAGATGCGCCTTGACGACGACATTCCGCCCAGAGTGGCTATTGACGAGGCGGTGGAGCTTGCCAAAAAGTACGGTCAGGAGAATTCCGGCGGTTTCGTGAATGCTATTCTGGCAAAAATAATAAAGCTGGGTGATTGATATTCGAAGCGTTTATACTGTAGGACAACTGAATTCATATATCAAAAATATGTTTACGCAGGATTATCTGCTGCAGAGCCTGTTCGTCAAAGGAGAGGTAAGCAATTGCAAATATCATGCCTCCGGACATATTTACTTTACGTTAAAGGACCCTGAGGGAGTGGTGAACTGTGTTATGTTCGCAGGCAACCGCACGGGTCTTTCTTTTCGTTTGGCTCAGGGACAGCAGGTGATTGTGGGCGGCAGCGTTGATGTATACGCCAGGGATGGCAAGTATCAGCTGTATGCCAAGCAGATTATCCTTGACGGAAGCGGTCTTCTGTATGAGAAATTTGAGCAGCTTAAGCGGGAGCTGGAGGAATCCGGTATGTTTTCCCCGGAGTATAAACAGCCGATTCCCAGATACATCCGGACTCTGGGGGTGGTGACTGCTGACACGGGAGCGGCCGTGAGGGATATTATCCAGATAGCCGGGAGGCGGAATCCGTATGTGCAGATTATACTGTACCCTGCCATTGTACAGGGGGAAGCGGCGGCTTCCAGTGTGGTACAGGGCATTCGGATGCTGGAGCAGGCGGGGGTTGACGTGATGATTGTGGGCAGAGGCGGCGGATCCATTGAGGATCTCTGGGCCTTCAATCAGAGAGAGGTAGCCCAGGCGGTGTTTGATTGCTCCGTGCCGGTCATTTCGGCGGTAGGACACGAGACGGACACTACGATCATAGATTTTGTGGCCGATTTGCGGGCGCCTACTCCTTCCGCGGCGGCGGAGCTGGCAGTAGCGGATATTCGTGAAATTTTGGAGATACTGCAGACGGACAGAAGCGAGCTGCAGCGTCTCATGCAGCGAAAGCTGCGGGACAGCCGTACGGCTGCGAAGCAGGCAGAGCTGAGGCTGAGGGCGGACAGCCCGGCAGGGAGGATCCGGGAAAGGAAGATGCGGCTGATTGGCATGGAGGAGCATCTGCAGCACCGTATGAAGCGGCTGCTGGAGGTCAGGCGCCATGAGCTGGAGCTTTATATCCAGAGGATGAAGGGACTTTCCCCTCTGGAAAAGTTAAGCAGCGGCTACTCTTACGTATCGGATCAGGATGGCAGAAGCATAAGATCCGTGCAGCAAGTAGAAGTGGGCCGGATTGTGACGGTCCGGGTGACAGACGGAAGCTTTGAGGCAAAGGTTTGCAGCGTGAAGGTATAAAGGATTTCTAGCTGCTTTTGGCAGTTTTCGCCCGCGGCAAAGCTGCGGCATGGAGGTTAGTATGGCAGAAGAGAAGAAGGAGCGCAGCCTGGAGGAGAATTTTAAGGGGCTGGAGGAAATTCTGGAGAGGCTGGAAAGTGAGGATATTTCCCTGGAGGATGCTTTCAGGGCGTACAGCAGCGGCATGGAGCTTCTGAAGCTCTGCAACGATCAGATTGACCGTGTGGAGAAGCGGGTGTTGAAGCTTACGGAGGAAGGACAGTTGGAGGGATTTGAATATGGGGAACAGTGAATTCAGGGTTACGCTGGAAAATAGGGCAAAGGAGATCAACGGGATTCTGGAAAAATACCTTCCCGTCGAGGAAGGCAGGCAGAAGACTGTGATCGAGGCGATGAATTACAGCGTCAGGGCTGGAGGGAAACGCCTGCGGCCCATACTGATGTGGGAGGCCTTTCTGATGTGCGGCGGCAGAGAAGAGGAGCGGGAGTCCGTGGAGCCTTTTCTGGCAGCAATTGAGATGATCCATACGTATTCGCTGGTGCATGACGATCTTCCGGCCATGGATAACGATGAGTATCGCCGGGGCAGGAAGACCACCTGGTCGGTGTACGGGGAAGCCATGGGCATCCTGGCAGGGGACGGGCTTTTGAACTATGCCTTTGAAACGGCAGCGAAAAGCTTTTTGCGGTGTCCTTCCCAAGAGCATATGGGCAGGGCGGCAGCGGCGTTTGTGACACTTTCGCGGAAGGCCGGGATTTATGGTATGATCGGCGGTCAGACGGCGGATATTGAGGCGGAAGGCCAGTCCGCTCCCTTATCAGAAGAACAGCTGTTGTTTATTCATGAGCATAAGACGGCGGCGCTGATCCAGGCGGCTATGACTGTGGGCGCCATTCTGGCAGGTGCAGGGCAGGAACAGATAGATGCCCTGGAGAAATGCGGCTATAATGTAGGAATTGCTTTCCAGATTCAGGATGATATACTGGACGTGACAGGGGACAGCGCCGAATTGGGAAAGCCTGTGGGAAGCGACGCACAGAACGGAAAACAGACCTATGTGACCTGGAAAGGATTGGAGCAGGCCAGGGAGGATGTGACAGCATTGTCCGACGAGGCGGTCCGGATTCTGGACGGATTTACAGGCGAGCACAGTTTTTTAAAGGAACTGATTTTGTCGCTGATTCATCGCACAAAGTAAGAAGTTCGTCGCGGAAAGGCACAGAGAATGTTTCTGGATAAGATAGAGAAGATAAATGACATAAAGAAGATCGACAGGGAAGACTGGGGCGAACTTGCACAGGAAATCAGAAAATTTTTGATTGAAAAGATCAGCGTCACCGGAGGGCATCTGGGATCCAATCTGGGAGCGGTTGAGCTGACCATGGCACTGCATCTGGCACTGAACCTGCCTGAGGATAAGATTATCTGGGATGTGGGCCATCAATCCTACACTCACAAGATCCTGACCGGCAGGAAGGAGGGTTTTGATTCCTTGCGCCAGTTTCACGGTATGAGCGGCTTCCCCAAGAGAAAGGAAAGCTGCTGCGACGTATTTGATACGGGCCACAGCTCCACGTCGATCTCTGCGGGTCTGGGCCTGGTCAAGGCCAGAGACATCCGGGGAGGAAGCAATACCGTTGTTGCTGTTATCGGTGACGGCTCCCTGACGGGTGGTATGGCCTATGAAGCCTTAAATAATGCAGCGAAGCTGGAAACAAATTTTATTGTGATCCTCAATGACAACAATATGTCTATTTCGGAAAATGTGGGGGGAATGTCAAAATATCTGAATAATGTGCGTACCGCCACCGGTTATCTGGACCTGAAAGCAGGTATCCTCCATGCCTTGAGGGGGACAAAGCGGGGGGACAGTACGATCAAAACGATCCGCAGGGTGAAGAGCAGCTTCAAACAGATGGTGATACCGGGAATGCTTTTTGAGGATATGGGAGTTACGTATCTCGGTCCCGTTGACGGGCATGACATTGAGGGACTTGTGCGTGTCATAGGCGAGGCCAGGCGTGTCAAGGGCCCGGTGCTGATACATGCCTTGACCCAGAAGGGCAAGGGATATGTTCCTGCGGAACGGCATCCGGCCAGATTTCACGGTGCAGAGCCCTTTAACATAGAGACGGGCCTGCCCAAAAAACCAAGGACGGTGGCAAATTATACGGATGTGTTTTCCACAGTCATGTGCAAGCTGGGGCAGCGGGAGGAGAGAATCGTGGCGGTAACGGCTGCCATGCCGGACGGGACGGGGCTGAAGCGCTTCCGCAATATGTATCCGGACCGCTTTTTCGATGTGGGAATCGCCGAAGAGCATGCGGTTACCTTTGCTGCCGGCCTGGCGGCAGGGGGGTTAAAGCCGGTGGTGGCGGTATATTCCTCCTTTCTGCAGCGTGCTTACGACCAGATTCTCCATGATGTCTGTATCCAGAATCTGCCTGTCATTTTTGCCATTGACAGGGCGGGGCTGGTGGGAAATGACGGAGAGACCCATCAGGGTATTTTTGATTTTACATATTTGACGGGCATTCCGAATATCTGTGTCTGCGCTCCTAAGAATAAATGGGAACTTTCGGACATGATGAAATTTGCCGTGGCTTATAATGCGCCTGTAGCGGTGCGCTATCCCAGGGGCCAGGCTTACGATGGCCTGAAGGACTTCAGGGCTCCTGTTGAGCCGGGAAAGGCGGAATGGATCTATCGGGAGTGGGAAATTGCCCTGTTTGCCGTGGGAAGCATGGTGAGGACAGCGGAAGATGTCAGAAAGCAGCTGAAGGGCAGGGGTTACGGTGTCAGCCTGATTAATGCGCGTTTCGTAAAGCCTATCGACGAAGAGGCGGTAAGGGAGGCCTGTCGTGACCATATGCTGATTGTCACTTTGGAAGAAAATGTCTTAACCGGGGGTTACGGAGAGAAGGTGCTGGACTGTCTGAACAGGGACGGGCTTCGGAATTTATGTCTGAATATCGGCATACCTGACGCGTATGTGGAGCATGGGGACGTGGAGGCACTGAAAAGGGAGATCGGCATAGATGCGGACAGCATCGTGCAGCGGATCTGCCAGGTGCTGGAGAAGACAGCTTCGAAATAGTTATAAGGAGTAAACGGGTGAAAGAGCGGTTGGATGTGATTCTGGTAAAAAGGGGCTGTGCGGACTCCAGGGAGAAGGCCAGGGCTGTCATCATGTCGGGGAATGTCTATGTCAACGGCCAGAAGGAGGACAAGGCAGGAACCTTTTTTGACGAGAGTAAAATACAGATTGAGGTCAGGGAGCATGCCCTGAAATATGTGAGCCGTGGCGGCTTAAAGCTGGAGAAGGCCATGGAGGTATGGGGTCTCGCGCTGGAAGGTAAGATCTGTATGGACATCGGGGCATCCACAGGAGGTTTTACCGATTGTATGCTGCAAAACGGAGCGGCAAAGGTATATTCCGTAGACGTGGGGCACGGGCAGCTTGCCTGGAAGCTGAGAAACGATGCGAGGGTGGTCTGCATGGAACAGACCAACTTCCGCTATGTGGTCCGGGAGGACATAGAGGACGAGCTGGATTTTGCCAGCGTGGACGTTTCCTTTATTTCCCTGACAAAGATATTGATTCCGGCCCGCAATCTGCTCAAGGCAGACGGCGAGATGGTGTGCCTGATCAAGCCACAGTTTGAAGCCGGCAGGGAAAAGGTGGGAAAGAACGGCGTAGTCAGGGAACCGGCCATCCACCGGGAGGTTATTGAAGGGATCGTGGATTACGCCGACAGTATCGGCTTTCGGCCGCTGCACCTGGAATATTCCCCCATCAGAGGGCCGGAGGGAAATATAGAGTATCTTCTGCATCTCAGGAAGGAAAACGGGGTGCAGCCGGATGCGCCCGGGAAGGCTTATGAACCCGGAAGCAGTCTCTCCGGAACCGCAGAATGGCAGAGGCTCATCCGGGAGACGGTGGAGAACTCTCATAAAATGGAAAAGCGGTAAAGGATTCCGCGAGGCGGAATCATGGAGGGGTAGTGTGAAGCATTTTCTGATTTATACGAACAGGCATAAGGACCGGGATATGTCTGTCACGGGGCGCATTCGCGGTTATCTGGAAGAGAAGGGGCAGCGTGTATCCGTTAATACGGAGGGCGTGGACTGGAAGGGAGCGGCGGACTGTATGATCGTACTGGGGGGAGACGGCACTGTGCTCCGGGCCGCCAGGGAAACCAGGGAACTGAACATTCCCATCATCGGCGTTAATCTGGGTACTCTGGGATATATGACAGAGATTGAGCCTGACCATCTGGAGGAAGCGCTGGATCGGCTGATTGGGGAAGATTACGAGAGGGAGAGCCGAATGATGCTCTATGGCAGGGCTTTTCTGGAGGGGAACAGGACGGAGGAGGGCTGGGCCCTGAATGACATCGTTATTTCCCGAAAGGGGCCGCTGCAGATTATCCGCTTTGATATTTATGTCAACGGGCAGTTTTTAAATGATTATAGCGCGGACGGCATGATCGTCACCACGCCCACAGGATCCACTGGCTATAATCTGTCTGCGGGGGGGCCGCTGGTAGAGCCCGGGGCAAGACTGATCATGCTGACACCCATCTGTCCCCATACGCTGAACCGGAGAAGCATTATCCTCTCGCCGGAGGATGTGATTGAGATCAGGATTCCTCAGGGTTCAGAAGGCAGTGTACAGACCGTGGAGGCAAGCTTTGACGGAGGACACGGCATACCGCTGCGTACCGGAGAGGCCATCAGGATCGTGCAGTCGGAGAAGGTGACGGAATTCCTGCGCCTCAATCGGGTCAGTTTTCTGGAGGCGCTGCACGGAAAGATGTCGGAGTAAAACGAACGGAAACGAAAAGAAATTAAGGGATGGCAATGAAAAAAAATCGACATGACAAGATCGCGGAGATCATTCAAAAATATGATGTGGAGACGCAGGAGGAACTGGCAGGCAGGCTGCGGGATGCGGGCTATACCGTGACTCAGGCCACTGTTTCCAGGGATATACGGGAGATGAAGCTTTCCAAGATTTCCACGGGGGACGGCAGGCAGAAATACGTGATTCTGGATCAGGGGGACGGGCATATGGGCGACAAGTATATCCGTGTTCTCCGGGACGGCTTTGTTTCCATGGATATGGCCCGGAATATTCTGGTAGTCAAGACGGTTTCCGGTATGGCCATGGCAGTGGCCGCAGCGCTGGATGCCCTGCGGTATGATGAGGTAGTGGGCTGTATCGCGGGAGACGATACGATCTTTGTGGCGGTGCGCACCGTGGAAGAAACCGGTATCTTAATGGATAAGCTGGAAAGGCTTCTGCGGTGAGAGAAACAATAATGTGGTCGGCATGACGGGAAGGTTAAATATATGCTGCAAAGTTTACATGTAAAAAATCTGGCGCTGATCCGGGAGACGGAGGTTGAATTTGGTCCTGGGCTGAATATTCTCACAGGTGAGACAGGGGCGGGTAAGTCCCTGCTGATCGGCAGCATCAATCTGGCGTTGGGAGGAAAATTTGAAAAGGATATGCTGCGCACGGGGGCGGAGAATGCTCTGGTAGAGCTGATCTTCGAAGGGGACAGTCCGGGTGTGCGGGACAAGCTGGCGCAGATGGAGCTGGAGGAGTCGGAAGACGGTACGGTGATCATCAGCCGTAAGATGCAGACGGGAAAAAGTGTCTGCAGGATCAACGGCGAGACCGTGACGGCAAAGCAGGTAAAAGAACTGGCGGAGGTGCTGATCGATATTCACGGCCAGCATGAACATCAGTCACTTCTGAATAAGCGCAGGCACATGGAAATCCTGGACAGCTACTGCGGCGGGGACTTTAACGAGGCGGCGGGAGCGGTTGCCCGGGAATATGGCCGGTGCAGGGACATCAGAAAGGCGCTGGATGAGGAGGCTATGGATGAAGAAACCAAGTCCAGGGAGCGGGCGCTGGCCGAATTTGAATGGAAGGAAATCGAGGAGGCAGGGCTGCAGGAGGGAGAGGACGAGGAGCTGGAGCAGCGTTACCGGCTGATGGTAAACAGCAAAAGGATCCTGGAGAGTCTTTCCGATAGCAGCCGGATGACGGGAAGCGACAGCGAGGAAGGAGCGGGGAGCGCGCTGGGACGGGCGTTAAGGGCCATCCGAAGTGTTGCCTCCTACGACAAGAGGCTGGAAGAGCTGGAGGGGCAGCTGGCGGAGATCGACAGTCTGCTTTCGGACTACAGCCGGGACGTGGCGGAATATATGGCGGACTGCGAATTTGACGGAGAAGACTTTGCCGTCACGGAGGAGCGGCTGAATCTGTTAAACCATCTGAAGGGCAAATATGGAAAGACCATAGGAGAGGTGATAAACTATGGCCGGGACAGACAGAAGCTGCTGGTAAAGCTGGAGGATTACGACGCATACATGGCAAAGCTGGAAACGGAGCTGGCTGAGGCGGAAAAGGATCTGGAAGAAGCCTGTCAAAGACTGAGTGAAATCCGGGCCGGGAATGCGCTGGCGCTGCAGCAGCAGCTGCAGGATGCGCTGGTACAGCTCAATTTTCTGACGGTGGAATTTGAGATAGCGGTCCGTCCCGGCCAGACCGTGACGGCAAAGGGCTGGGACGATGTGGAATTCATGATTTCCACCAATCCCGGGGAACCTTTAAAATCGTTAAGCCAGGTGGCCAGCGGGGGTGAGTTGTCCCGGGTCATGCTTGCCATCAAGACAGTGCTGGCAGGCAGGGATGATATAGATACGCTGATATTTGACGAGATCGATGCGGGAATAAGCGGCAGGACGGCCTGGAAGGTATCGGAGCAGCTGGATACGCTGGCCCACGCCCATCAGGTTATCTGCATTACCCATCTGCCGCAGATTGCCGCCATGGCGGACAGGCATTTCTGTATCGAGAAAAGCAGTGAGGGAGATAATACCATCACGGATATACGGGCGCTGGAGGAAGAAGAGGGGCTGCAGGAGCTGGCCAGGCTTCTGGGCGGCGACGGGCTGTCTGAGGCGGCCATGTCCAATGCCAGAGAGATGCGCGCGCAGGCACAGGAACACAAGGAGTAAGTTTTTATAAGGCGGCATAGGACGCAGCCCAAAAGAAACTATGTCACTCCTGGAAGAACGCCGGAGGGCGTTTTTCCGCAGATAAGGCTTAAAGAGCGCCAAAGGCGTTTTTTTATAGAAAATTCAGGAGGTTGAAAATGACACAGAGGACAGACATTCACAAAATACTTATCATCGGTTCAGGCCCGATTATCATCGGTCAGGCCTGCGAATTTGATTATTCCGGCACTCAGGCCTGCAAGGCTCTGAAAAAGCTGGGTTATGAAATTGTGCTGGTGAATTCCAATCCGGCCACCATTATGACGGATCCGGAAACGGCTGACGTCACCTATGTGGAGCCTCTGAACAAGGAGCGGCTGGAGCAGATTATTGCAAAAGAGCGGCCGGATGCGCTGCTGCCCAACCTGGGCGGGCAGTCGGGCTTAAATCTGTGTTCCGAACTTGCAGGGGCCGGTATTCTGGAAAAATATAATGTGAAAGTCATCGGCGTTCAGGTGGATGCCATTGAGCGCGGCGAGGACCGGATCGAGTTTAAAAAGACCATGAACGAGCTGGGGATCGAGATGGCCCGAAGCGAGGTGGCTTATACCGTGGAGGAAGCGCTGGAGATTGCGGACAGGCTGAACTATCCCGTGGTGCTGCGTCCCGCCTATACCATGGGCGGCGCCGGCGGCGGACTGGTATATAACAGGGAGGAGTTGAAAACTGTCTGTGCCAGAGGTCTGCAGGCCAGCCTGGTGGGGCAGGTACTGGTGGAGGAGTCTATTCTGGGCTGGGAGGAGCTGGAGCTGGAAGTGGTCAGGGATGCGGACGGCAGCCTGATTACCGTATGCTTTATCGAGAATATTGACCCCATGGGGGTGCATACGGGAGATTCTTTCTGTGCGGCGCCCATGCTGACGATTTCAAAGGAACTCCAGGCAAGGCTTCAGGATTATGCCTACCGCATTGTGGAGTCCGTGCAGGTCATCGGAGGAACCAACGTGCAGTTTGCCCATGATCCGGTAAGTGACCGGGTGATTGTCATCGAAATCAATCCCCGTACCTCCCGCTCGTCGGCCCTTGCATCCAAGGCGACCGGTTTCCCCATTGCGCTGGTGAGCGCCATGCTGGCGGCTGGTCTTACTCTGAAGGATATTCCCTGCGGTAAGTACGGTACGCTGGATAAATATGTGCCGGACGGGGATTATGTGGTAATTAAATTTGCGCGCTGGGCCTTTGAGAAATTTAAGGGTGTGGAGGACAGGCTGGGGACGCAGATGCGTGCCGTGGGCGAGGTCATGAGTATCGGTAAAAATTACAAGGAAGCATTCCAGAAGGCAATCCGCAGTCTGGAGACCGGGCGTTACGGATTGGGACAGATCGGGAAGTTTCTGGAGAAGTCAAAAGAGCAGCTGCTGCAAATGCTGGCGACTCCTTCCAGCGAGAGGCATTTTATCATGTATGAGGCTCTGCGCAAGGGAGCTTCCGTGGAGGAGCTTCATGAAATTACCCATGTAAAGGACTGGTTCATCCGTCAGATGAAGGAGCTTGTGGAGGAGGAAGAAGAGCTGTTGTCCTGCAGGGGCAGGCTTCCGGAGGATGAGAAGCTGATCCGGGCCAAGAAGGACGGCTTCTCCGACAAGTATCTGAGCCTGCTGCTGAACCTTCCGGAGGAGGAGATCAGGAACCGCCGCACTCAGCTGGGCCTGGAGGAGGCCTGGGAAGGGGTACATGTCAGCGGCACCCAGGACAGCGCGTATTATTATTCTACCTATAATGCCCCGGACAAAAATCCGGTAAGCAGCGATAAGCCCAAGGTGATGATCCTGGGCGGGGGACCCAACCGTATCGGTCAGGGCATTGAATTCGATTACTGCTGTGTGCATGCCTCACTGGCCCTGAAAAAGCTGGGTTTTGAAACCATTATCGTGAATTGTAATCCGGAGACGGTGTCCACGGATTATGACACCTCGGACAAGCTCTATTTCGAGCCTCTGACGCTGGAGGATGTGCTGAGCATCTACAAGAAGGAAAAGCCGGTGGGCGTGATTGCGCAATTCGGCGGGCAGACGCCCTTAAACCTGGCGGCGGACCTGGAGAAGAACGGAGTGCGTATCCTGGGGACGGCGCCGTCGGTAATAGATCTGGCGGAGGACAGGGATCAGTTCCGGGCAATGATGGAAAAGCTGGATATTCCCATGCCGGAGTCCGGTATGGCCTCCACTGTGGAGGAAGCGCTGGAAACCGCGAAGAGAATCGGCTACCCGGTGATGGTGCGCCCTTCCTATGTACTGGGAGGCAGAGGCATGGAGGTGGTCTATGACGACGAGAACCTTGTGAGTTATATGCAGGCGGCAGTCGGAGTAACTCCTGACAGACCTATTCTGATCGACCGTTTCCTGAACCATGCCATGGAATGCGAGGCGGATGCCATCAGTGACGGCACCAATGCCTTTGTACCGGCCGTGATGGAACATATTGAGCTGGCGGGAGTACATTCCGGGGATTCGGCCTGCATCATTCCTTCCAGACATATTTCCGAGAAGAATGTGGAGATCATTAAGGATTACACCCGCAGGATTGCGGTGGAAATGCACGTAAAGGGCCTGATGAATATGCAGTATGCCATTGAGAATGATAGGGTCTATGTGCTGGAGGCGAATCCGAGAGCTTCCCGCACGGTGCCGCTGGTGTCCAAGGTGTGCAATATTCGCATGGTGCCTTTGGCTACCGACATCATCACGGCGGACATTACAGGCAGGCCATCGCCCATCGCGGCTATAAAGGAACAGCAGATTCCGTATTACGGCGTGAAGGAATCGGTATTTCCGTTTAACATGTTCCCGGAGGTGGACCCCATCCTGGGACCGGAAATGCGTTCCACCGGCGAGGTGCTGGGGCTGGCATCCACTGTGGGAGAAGCCTTCTTCAAGGCCCAGGAGGCCACCCAGACCAGACTGCCCCTGGAGGGTACGGCACTGATCAGCGTCAACCGCAAGGACAAGGCAGAGGTGGTGGAGGTAGCAAGTCTGTTACATGAGGCAGGTTTCCACATTCTTGCCACGGGAAATACCTGTAAACTGATACAGGAGGCGGGAATTCCGGCGGAACCGGTCAAGAAGCTTTACGAGGGCCGTCCCAATGTGCTGGATATGATTACTAACGGCAAGATTGACCTGATTGTCAATTCCCCTGTGGGTGCGGACAGTGTGCATGATGACAGCTATCTGCGAAAGGCTGCAATTAAGGGAAAAATTCCCTATATGACCACTATCGCGGCTGCGAAGGCTACGGCGGAAGGAATTCTCTGTATCAGGAAAAACGGAAACGGAGAGATCCATTCTCTGCAGAGCCTGCATCAAAGTGTGAATCAAAAAACTGAATAAAAGCTGAAAAATGTCACATACTATGTCTGACGAAAGAAAAAAGACTCTTGCGAGGGTCTTTTTTTGATGAGCAGAATTTGGGAGAGTATGGGGTATGAGACGAAGCAATGAGGAGAACGAAAAGATTCAGGAGCAGGCCGGAAAGCAGATGGTGGTGGTGCTGCAGAACTGGCGCAAAAGGGTCAGACGGCTGAAAATTTATCGCGCCTGCCTGATGGCAATGCTGGTGATGGGCTGTACGGCTCTGGCAGGAACCGTTTATTATCGTATAGAAAGCAGTATCCCTTCCGTGATCAATATCCGGGCAGGGGAGGAGGAGTCGTTCCGGCTGGGCGTTCCTGCCAGGGCGGAGATCGTCAGTGTCAGCGACCAGGGCCGCAGCAATATTCCCGAGGGAGCGGTGGATATTGACCTGAGCAAGACTGTCACCGTGAAGATGGGGATGGAATCCGCATATCGGATGCAGGTAAAGCTTTTTGGCTTCCTGCCGATCAAGCAGGTGAATATTCAGGTCATAGAGGACCAGGCCTTGATTCCCATGGGTGTTCCCATTGGCATTTACGTGAAGACGCGCGGGATATTAGTAGTAGGGACGGGGGAATTTCAGGGAGAAAACGGTCTGAAATGCTCTCCGGGAAAGAACATAGTCAAGTCGGGAGATTACATTCGCGGGGTAAACGGGCAGGAGATAAGGGAAAAGGAAGAGCTGACTAGGATGGTGGATGAATGCGTCGGAAATGCCGTGATCCTTACGGTGGAACGGGACGGGGAGATCATGGATGTGCAGATTAAGCCGGAGCGGGATGAGGCTGGAAAGTATAAAATCGGTGTCTGGGTCAGAGACGATGCCCAGGGTGTGGGCACAATGACCTATATCGACAGCCAGGGGAATTTCGGGGCGTTGGGACACGGAATTAACGATGTGGACACCAGTACCCTTATGCACATGGAAGGGGGCACCCTCTATGATACGAATATTATAGACATTAAGAAGGGAGCGGTTGGGGATCCGGGAGAGATGACGGGCATGATTGTTTATACCGACGACCATATCCTGGGAAGCATTACTGCCAACAACGTACAGGGAATTTTTGGCGTCTGTAATAAGAGGGCATTATCCATGGGAACCAACAGCCCGCTGCCTATCGGCCTGAAACAGGAGATCGTGAAGGGACCGGCGCAAATACTCTGTACTGTGGACGGGCAGCCGAAGTATTATGACGTGGAAATCACGGAGATTCATCTGGATCATGACAACGTCAACCGGGGAATCGAGCTGAAGGTCACAGACCGGGAGCTTCTGGAAATCACCGGCGGCATCGTCCAGGGCATGAGCGGCAGCCCCATCATCCAGAACGGAAAGCTGGTGGGAGCAGTGACCCATGTGCTGGTCCAGGACAGCAGCAAGGGGTATGGGATTTTTATTGAAAATATGCTGGAGCATTAAGTCCGGGCAGAAAGCCATGGCGAAAACAAGGGGGGAACTGCTATGCTAATTTGAGAGAATTTTGGCAATGAGACAAGTTTTATATAAAGTTAATAAACTTTTAGAAATATCGTATAACCATTTTTGTATAAAATAATTGACAATGATCTGTGAGTTGATTATAATTTACAATAATAGAAAAAAACAACAAATTTTCAGAGTAAAATTCATATGTTGCTATACCAGTAAAGAGGATGTTTTATGAGAGAGTGCTATTATGCAAGAAGCGTGAACGCATCAGGAGAAAAGGAGACCCTAGGGCATCACGCGCAGCGCGCCAGCGGATTGTGTAGCGAATTTTTAAAACTAATGGGTTATACTGAAATCGGAGCAATTCTGGGGGGATTGCATGATTTTGGAAAGTCAAGCGAGCGATTTGCGGAGGTGCTGGAGGGAAAGCGAGTGCATGTGAACCATGCTTATCCGGGAGCGGCACTGGCATATTTTTGCTATGGGCAGAAGAAAACAGCCAGAATGCTGGCAACTGTGATTGCTGCACATCACAGCTATCTGGACAACAACTGCATTATTGGATTGAAGGAATTGATGAGGGGAACGGGTTCCGGATACGACGAGGATGGAAATATTTTTTCCCTGTTTGGTATGGAAGAGATAGAAGAGGCTTTGGAAGCATTTCAGGCAGAGAACTCTCAGTTTATGCAGATAAAGATACCGAAGCCGCTTCCGGATGAAGAGGATTCGGTTTCCGATATGCTATTGGCACGTTTTCTGCTTTCTGCACTTGCAGATGCCGATTACTCCTCCTCAGCTGAACATTTTCAACCGGATTACCTGAAAACACATACAGGGCCGGTTCTTAATCCGGAAGATGCTTTGAAGCGTCTTTTGCAGATACGTACAGAAAAACAAATGATTTCCAAATCCTCGTCAGCGCTTAATGTTCTTCGGGACCAGCTTTTTGAGGATTGCCTGAGTGCTGCAGAATCACCGCCAGGGTTGTTTACATTGACAGCACCTACCGGTTTGGGGAAAACCCTGAGCCTTTTTGCCTTTGCGGCAAGGCATTGTATAAAATACAGACAGATGCGCAGGATTGTTCTGATTCTCCCGTATCTCGCGATTATGGAGCAGAATGTCCGGGACTACAGGAGGGTTCTACCGGATTTACTGGAGATTCATAGTGCCGCAATTTGGGATGAGAAAACCAGACTTTTGGCACAGCGGTGGGATGCGCCCTGCATCGTCACCACGAATGTGGGATTTTTTGAGCCGCTGTTTTCTGCCAGGCCAACGGACTGCAGACATCTGCATCAGTTGGCAGGCAGTGTGATTGTTTTGGACGAAGCCCAGTCATTGCCGCCTGAGTTGTTGGAGGCTACACTCCGGACGGTAAATCTGCTCTGCAGTCAGTATCACTGTACTGTGGTATTTTCCACGGCCACACAGCCGTCTTTTCTGCATATTCCTGACTTGCAATGGAATCCAACGGAAATTGTGCCTGATCCGGCGAGACTCTTTCAGGCCACAAGGCGTGTTACATATGACTGGAGGACTGAAGAGCAGGTTTCTTACAGACAGATTGCGGAGGAACTGTTTTCCCATAGACAGGGATGTGTAATCGTCAATCTGCGGGCACACGCGGAAAAGCTCTTTCGTATTCTTAAGGAAAGCGTATCAGGTGCTGAGTCAGAAGGGATTTTTTACTTGACCAGCGACTTGTGCGGGGCACATCGAACTGAGGTTTTAGATGCTGTAGAGAAGCGTCTTGCGGAGGGAAATTCCTGTTATCTGGTGGCAACCCAGTGTATTGAAGCGGGTGTTGACTTAGACTTTCCTGTGGTTTATCGGGCTCTGGCACCCCTGGAATCGATCATTCAGGCAGCGGGCAGATGCAATCGAAACGGCGACAGTGATGACGGCAAGATGATTGTTTTTCTTCCGGAGGAGGAACGTTTGTACCCTCCCGGAGCATATTATCAAAGGGCTTCACTCTGTGTAAAGACACTGGCTTCCAGACATCCCATTGATTGCTTTAACTTGAAGCATATTGATGAATATTATAAGATCCTGTATTCGAATGGGGAGGGGGACAAAAAGAAGCTGAAGAAGGCTCTGGAGGACAGAGATTATCAGAGAGTTCAGGAAGCATATAAAATGATTGAATCCAGGGGTATACAGGTAATTGTCCCTTGGAAAGATAAAATGGATTTGTTCCACTCACTTGAGGAAGAATATAAGAAAACAGGACTAACGCAGGAATTAATAAGACGCGCGAGACCGCTGATGGTTTCATCTTTTGCGGAGGATAAGGTGAAGGAATGCTGTATCCCGCTGCTTTTCAAGACCTATGGGAGGGAAAGTGAGGTGCAGACGGATTGGTATCTATTGGGGAATCCGAAGTGTTATCATGAGAAACTGGGACTGAATTTTGCAGCTATGGAGGCTTTTGACGGGATGTTCTGAGAAAGGGGAGGTGAAGTATGAGTAAGAATCCAAGTGCAACCATTGATATCTGGGGAGATTTTGCCCTTTGGACGCGGCCCGAGAGTAAGGTGGAACGGATGACATATGCGGTGCCTACACCAGGCGCAATCAGAGGGCTGTTGTCTTCCATTTATTCCAAGCCGCCGGAATTTTACTGGCAGGTTCGGAAAATTGAAGTGTTGTCGCCCATTCGATACATATCATTTAAGAGGAATGAAATAAAAAGTAAAATGATGAAGATTCCTCAGGCCAATACTCTGAAAGCGTGCATTGACATAGAAGATGACAGGACGCAGAGGCAATCCGTTGTTCTGCAGGATGTCCGTTATCGGATTACGGCAGAAATAGTGCCCAGGGCTGCTTATGGTCATGCGCCGGGAAATTTAATGGATCAGTTTGAGCGAAGGGTAAAACGGGGCCAGGCCTTTATGCAGCCATGTATGGGGACACGTGAATTCCCGGCCTATTTTGAGTGGGATTCCGGCGCAGGAGAACCCATTGATATTACGATGGATTTGGGGTTAATGGTGTATGATGTATTTAATCTGCACAAGTGGGGCGTCGCAAAACAGGCAGAGCCTGAGATTTCGCTGTTCCATGGGCATTTGATTCGGGGCGTTCTGGAAGTTCCGCCTTATGATTCACCGGAAGTCCTGAAAGGGGGAAAGGAGCTAGGAGAATATGCTTGAGGAACTATATCGGTATGCGGTTGAACATAAGCTTGCCGCCCGTCCCGGCTTTAAGCCCAAACGTCTCAAGGGATATTTTCACCTGTCTGCGTCAGGAGAATTTCTGGATTTGGTAATCAGGGAAAAAGATGCAGAAACAGTGAATGCACCGGATGCGGGAGCAGCGGCAAATGGTACACGGTATTGCAATCCGCTGATTGAGAAAGCAGGAATTGTTCTCTGTATTGTGAATGATGAGAAGAAGGATAAGAATGTGCCTGCGAAACACGACTTTTTTCTTTCCTTTTTTGAAGAAGGTAGAAAAGCGGAGCCGCTGTTCGGCATTGCCGCAGATGCACTTCGGGATTCCAGGATATTGGAAGAAATGAGGAATGCACTGGCGGACAAGAAATTAAAACCTGCGGATCCGGTTGGATTTGCAGTAGACGGCCAATATCTTGAACGAAGCGAGCACTATTTTGAATGTTGGAATCAGTTCAGGAAAAGAATGCAGCCAGCATCTGGAAGGAAAGGGGAGAGATGTCTGATTACAGGGGAACTGTCCCAACCTATGGCTACGGTGCCGAAAGTGTCAGGATTGTTGAGTGTTGGCGGGCATACATCAGGAGACGCATTTTTGTGCTTTGATAAAGATGCCTTTCAGTCCTACGGATTAAAGCAGAGTGCAAACGCGGTGGTGTCCGAGGTGGCAATGACAGCTGTGAATGCTGCTTTAGGCGAACTGATTGAGAAGGCTGACGTTTTGGCAGGCGCGAAAATGATTCACTGGTATTCCGGTCAGGTAAAAAAGCAGGAGGATATGCTTTCCATGCTGTTTGGCGGAGATATGGTAGAGGGGGAAGAGGAAGAAGCTTCAGACAGGGAAGAAGAGAGGGAGGCTTTTTCAGCGGCACAGGCACTGGTGCAATCTATTCAGGAAGGGAAACTGGCTGGGAAACCGGATGTGATGTATTATATGATGCCCTTGTCCGGCGCAGGCGGAAGAATGATGGTGCGGGGCTGGCATGAAGGAAGCTATGAGGAGCTGTACGAGAATATCTGCTTATGGTTTGAGGACTTGCGGCTGATTCTGCCCGGAGGACAGGGAGTGACGCGCCCTCCAAAGCTAAAGGCATTATGCTTACGCATGTTAAAACCTGGCGGAGGGAGCAGAATATGGGAGCGGATGGATCATGAATTATTAAATCTCGCTCAGCGTGTAACTTATGCGGCGATTCATGGAAGTCATCTGCCAGACGAGGCAGCTTACCGGGTTCTGCAATGGCTCAGGGCTTATATTCTGACAGAAAAGGATAAAAAGCAAGGGAACGGAGAGGGCGCAATTACAGAGAAAGGAAACAGCGCACAGAAAAGGGATGCCCGTAAGTCCACTGGACAGGAGACACTGGCTTATCAATTCCTGAAAGCGTGGATTAGAAGAAAACAGAGGAAAGAAGGTGGGGAAGAGAATATGAAAGAAGAGCTTAACCGGCAGAATCGCAGTGCCGCATATCTGTGCGGACGCTTGATGGCTGTTTACTCTGTGATTCAGGAGAAAGCAATGCCGGAGGTAAATGCAGGAATTGCAGAGCGGTATTACGCCGCTGCTATGGCAGGACCAGGACTGGTAATCGGGAAATTGTCCCAGCTTTCTCAGTACCATTTGGCAAAGCTGGAACGGGGGCTGGCAGTTTATTACGAGAAAATACTGACAGAAATATATCAGAGTATGGGAGAACGTGATATTCCAACTGTACTTACAATGATGCAGCAGACGGAGTTTGCATTGGGATATTATCAGCAAAAGGCAGAGATTTATTCCGGAAAGAAAGAGGAGGAGAGGTGACAGGTATGGCGATTGAGAATCGTTATGAGTTTATGTTTTATATTGAGTGTAGGAACGGAAATCCAAATGGGGATCCTGATATGGGTAATACGCCGCGTACAGACCCACAGAGTCTTCACGGATATATTACGGATGTGGCAATCAAGCGCAGAATAAGGAATTATGTACAGGCTGCTTATCAGGGTAATGATGGGATGGAAATGCTTGTCCGCAGCGCCAGCAATATTAATACAGGTATAGCCCGTGCAAAAGCGCTCAGCGGGACGGAGCTTTCGGCGAAAGGTAAAAATGAGGTTTATGCAGGACGTAAAAAGGCATGTGAGATGTTTTATGATGTGCGTACATTCGGCGCGGTGATGTCCACCGGGCCAAATGCCGGCCAGGTACGCGGGCCGGTACAGATTGCATTTGCACGTTCTCTGGATCCCATTCAGCCATTGGATATTTCTATTACAAGAATGGCAACAGCGGATGCTGCGAGAAATGCCAAGACTGTGGAGGAGTATGAAGCATGGGAGCAGCAACAGCCGGAGGACAAGCTTCGCACTATGGGAAGAAAACAGTTTATTCCCTATGGATTGTATGAGGCGAGAGGGTTTATTAGTGCAAACCTAGCGAAAGAAACGGGATTTGACGGGCAGGATTTGAATATCCTTTTTGAATCCATTTTGAATATGTATGAGCATGACCGTTCTTCCAGTAAGGGTGAGATGTCCGTGATTACGCCGCTGATTATTTTCCGCCATACGGGAACGGATTCGGATTTGAACCAGAGGAAACGGCAGGCAGCCCTTGGATGTGCTCCGGCGCATCGGCTGTTTGATATGGTTCATGTGCAGAAAAAAGAGAATGTGGCATACCCGGCATCATGGAAGGATTATGATGCGGAGATAGATATGGAGGCACGTCCTGCAGGAATTGACATTGGTTTTCTGTGCAATCCGTATGCAGAAATCAGTTGGAACGAGGTGCCTGATGATGCAGAGTTTTTCAGAGGATGAGCCCAGGGAATTTTTTCCGCTGTCGTGGCTGTCACAGTACGGATACTGTAAAAGACGCTGCGCACTGCTTGCCTTAGAACAAATCTGGCAGGAAAATGAATATACGGCGGCAGGGAGGATGCAGCATAAGCGGGTGCACACCGGGAGAACGGAACAACGGGGAGATACCATACATATTTTTGAAATGCCGGTTTTTTCTCGCATGCTTGGAGTGAGCGGATTTTGCGATTGTGTGGAAGCGCATCCGTCCGCATCAGGTGTTCCTATTCCTTATGGAGAGGGAAAATATACATTTTACCCTGTGGAATATAAACATGGAGTTGTGCGGGACGAGGAAGAATATCATCTTCAGCTATGTGCCCAGGCAATCTGTCTGGAAGAGCGTTTCGGCGTGCAGATTCCGGCGGGAGCCATCTTCTTCATTGACGCGCACAGACGTGATGAGGTTTTGCTTTCACGAAAATTGCGGGAGCAGACATGGAAAACGGCACAGGAAATAGCGGATATGGTTGAAAACCAGAAAACTGTTCCGGCGTTTTACAGTGCAAAGTGCAAGAAATGTTCCCTACAGGAGGCATGTCAGCCAAGAATCAAACGCTCGGCCCAGTCATACAGTCAGTGCCTTTGGGAGGAAGCGGTTAAGGAGATAGAATGAAGCATCTGCTAAATACGTTATATATTCTGACCCCGGACACCTATCTGTTTTTAGAGAATGAAGCAATCGGTGTGAAGATAGGCGGGGAAGAGAAGGTGCGGGTTCCCGCTCATACAATTTCCTCTATCTATTGTTTTGGAAATGTAACAGTGTCTACGCCATTGATTGGTTTTTGTGGACAGAGGGGAATCAGCTTGATATTTCTATCTGAATATGGAAAGTTTTATGGCAGAATCCAAGGGCCGGTTCAAGGAAATATATTGCTAAGACGTAGACAGTTTGTTGCGCTGGATGATTTGGTTCTCAGTAAAAGACTTGTGCGCAGTATTTTATTGGGAAAGCTGGTCAACAGCAGGGAATTTTTAATGAGGGTTCGAAGGGAACGCAAAGAAAAAGAAGAGATATTTTCGGATTCGATTCAGAAAGTAGCACGAATAGCGGAAGAACTTCGGGAGAGCCCAAGTATTGATTCCATGCGTGGGCTGGAGGGAGCGGCTGCTGCAGCATATTATGCGGCATTTTCGGCTATGCTGGTCGGCGAAGAAATGAGATTTGAGGGTAGAAACCGCCGGCCTCCGGAGGACCCCGTGAATGCACTGTTATCCTTTTTATATACTTTATTAAAGAACGATGTGCAATCTGCTTTGGAGGGTGTGGGTCTGGATCCTGCCGCAGGATTTCTGCATACTTTGCGGCCAGGCAGACCTGCTCTGGCCCTGGATTTGATGGAAGAATTGAGAGTGCCGCTCTGTGACCGTCTTGTTGTTGCGTTGATAAACAGAGGACAGATTACCTTAAAGCATTTTGAGCAACTGACACCACCGGTTCTTTTAGGAGAAAACGGACGAAAAATTGTGTTAAAGGCGTGGCAGGAACGAAAGAAGGAACAGATTCAGCATCCGTTTTTGCAGGAAAAAATATCTATTGGATTGATTCCGCATGTGCAGGCGATGCTCTTTGCGAGGGTATTGCGAGACGAATTGGATGATTATCCACCCTTTCATTGGAGGTGATGCAGTATGATGCTTGTTGTTTCTTATGATGTGAATACAACAGATGCTGCAGGCGAGAAACGTCTGCGGAAAGTAGCGAAGCTCTGTGAAGCATATGGCTGTCGGGTGCAGAATTCGGTATTTGAGGTATTGGTTGATCCGGCCCAACTGGTTACGTTGAAAGCAAGCTTATCCGAAGTAATAGATAAGGAGAAAGATTCGGTGCGTTTTTATCGTTTAGGAAGTAATTGGCGTCCTCGGATAGAAACGCTGGGGAAGGAGCTGGTATATGAACAGGATGGGATAATTATGTTTTGATTGGGGTCAGTAGATTGCGCGGATCATAATCATTGGCGTATATGCGGGAGGTTCGCGCAGAAAATGTTGCCTAATAAAAGATTGAATAGATGCAAAATAGATTTTAGGTAGGAATTATTTTTCATTTTTTGAAGAATTTCAGATATTCTGCACAAATATAGGAAGGAAAAGTTGGATATTTTTGCGGATGCCCCCTGTGCGGGGGCGAGAATTGAAACCTCATACTTCCCCATCACCCCATCTGCCAATGCCGATGCCCCCTGTGCGGGGGCGAGAATTGAAACTTCCTTAACCACCTTTGCAGCTGCCGGACTGCCCTGATGCCCCCTGTGCGGGGGCGAGAATTGAAACATTATTGCATGGCGGACCGTTTTATTTTTCTCCGATGCCCCCTGTGCGGGGGCGAGAATTGAAACCGTAAATTTAATGCAGCTATTACTAGGCTGGAAAAAGATGCCCCCTGTGCGGGGGCGAGAATTGAAACAAACACAACAGCAATTCTTTCCCCGTCCAGATCGGATGCCCCCTGTGCGGGGGCGAGAATTGAAACAGTAATGGCAAATCTGCGGTCGCCGCTGCCATTAGATGCCCCCTGTGGGGGGGCGAGAATTGAAACACGAGGGCAGAAAGTTGGATTTATGTCGTTTGATTGATGCCCCCTGTGGGGGGCGAGAATTCAAACGCTAGCATTTTAGAGGTCTATTATCTTATTTGATGCTTACAGCAAAACTATCCAGAAACCAGAAAATTTCAGATAGACAGTTGTTGAGTTTGCAAATCCATGATAGACTAAGCATAGCAAGTTTTAACAGCACAACTCGTAAAGGGGGGCATTTTATGCAAATGACATTTCGCTGGTATGGCGAGGGGAATGATACCGTAACCCTCGACCAGATCCGCCAGATTCCCGGCGTGGAGGGAATTGTGTGGGCCCTGCATGACAAGCAGGCCGGAGAGATATGGGAGAAAGAAGAGATTGCCGCCGTGACGGAGCAGATCAAGGCGCACGGATTTAACACGGATGTGGTGGAGTCCGTGAATGTCCATGACGACATCAAGATCGGACTTCCCAGCCGGGACAGATATATCGAGAATTACATACAGACGATCCGCAATCTCCGGGAGTTCGGCGTCAAGGTAATATGCTACAATTTTATGCCGGTTTTTGACTGGACCCGCACCGATTTGTTCCATCCGGTGGGTGACGGCTCTACCGCACTGTATTATGAAAAGGATAAAATTATTGATGACCCGAAGGAGATGGCCAGATATATTCTGGAGAAGTGCGAAGGCTTTACCATGCCGGGCTGGGAACCGGAGCGCATGGCAAAGCTTACGGAGCTGTTTGAGGCATACAGGGACGTGACCAAGGAAAAGCTCTGGGAGAACCTGAAATATTTCCTGGAGGCAGTGATGCCGGTCTGCCATGAATGTGATATTAAGATGGCGATCCATCAGGACGATCCGCCCTGGGATATTTTCGGGCTGCCTCGTCTGCTGGTGGACGCTTCTGCCATTGACCGTTTTCTGGCCATGGTGGACGATCCCTATAACTGCCTGACCCTGTGCTCCGGGTCCATGAGCTCAAATCCCCGGAATAATGTGGCGGAGATTGTCCGGAAGCACTGCGACCGCATTGCCTTTGCTCATATACGCAATGTGAAACATTTCCCCAACGGTGATTTCTCCGAAGCTTCCCACAGGGACTGTGACGGAGATACAGGTATTCTCGAAATTGTAAAGGCATACCATGACTGTGGTTATCAGGGGTATATCCGTCCCGATCACGGCAGGCATATCTGGGGTGAGAAATGTCGCCCGGGCTATGGCCTGTACGACAGGGCGCTGGGAATCATGTATCTTCTGGGCTGCTTTGATACATTGGAAAAATATGATCTTTGAAGGAGGCTCTCATGAAACTGAATTTAGACGGCATTAAGGATACAAGCGCGTGGGCAGGCTACCATCTTCCGAAGTATGACATCCGGCAGATGTGTCTTGCTACCGCGAAGGAGCCCAAATGGCTCCACTTTGGTTCCGGCAATATCTTCCGGGCTTTTCTCTGTGTGTCGGCCCAGCGGCTTCTGGAAAAAGGCTGCGAGACTACCGGGATTATCTGTGCGGAAAGCCATGGGGCGGAGCTGATTACGGAATGTTTCAGGCCGCATGACAATCTTGCCGTGGCGGTTACGCTTAACTCCGACGGCAGGATAGACAAGGAGGTGGTAGCCTCCATCGGCGAATCCCTTACCACGGCTGACGACATGTCCCGAATAGAAGAGATTTTCTGTGCGCCTTCCCTGCAGATGGTATCCTTTACCATTACAGAAAAGGGCTATGCCATACGGGGAAGCAACGGAGAGCTGCTCCCTCAGATCAAGGAGGATATGGAGGCCGGGCCTGAAGGCTGTAAACATCTGATGGCTCTGCTGGCGGCATTGTGTCTGAAACGCTGCCATTCCTGCGGCAGGCCGCTGGCGTTGGTTTCTATGGATAATTGTTCCCACAACGGTGAAAAGATCGAAACGGCGGTTACGGAGATCGCTGCCGCATGGAGAGAGAAAGGCTATATAGATGATCAGGAGCTGCAATACTTAAAGAAGAAGATTTCTTACCCTTGGTCGATGATCGATAAGATTACGCCCCGGCCGGACGCTAGGGTGGAAGAGCAGCTGGCGTCTGACGGCATAAAAGACATTAAGCCTTTCGTGACTCCCGGGGGAGTCTACGCGGCACCCTTTGTCAATGCGGAAAGACCTCAGTACCTGGTGATTGAGGACGATTTCCCTAACGGCAGGCCGGCGCTGGAGGAGGCGGGGATTCTCTTTACCGATCGGGATACGGTGAACAGTGTGGAGAAAATGAAGGTCTGCACCTGTTTAAATCCTCTGCATACGGCTCTGGCTGTCTTTGGCTGTCTCCTGGGTCATACGTCTATTGCGGCGGAAATGCAGCAGCCGGAGCTGAAAGCCCTTGTGACGAAGATGGCTTACGAGGAGGGGATGCCCGTGGTAGTGAATCCGGGAATCATTGATCCGGGGGAATTTCTGGAGGAGGTGCTCACGGAGCGCTTTCCCAATCCTTTTCTGCCGGATACTCCGCAGAGAATTGCCACCGATACTTCTCAGAAGCTGCCGATTCGGTTCGGCGAGACCATTAAGGCACATTTGGAGCGGGGAACTGCGGGAAGCCTGCGGCTGATTCCTCTGGTTCTGGCAGGGTGGCTTCGTTACCTGTTGGCGGTAGACGACAAGGGAGAAGTCTTTACACCTTCGTCGGATCCGCTGCTGGCGGAATGTCAGGAAAAGCTTCGTGGGATTTCCCTGAGGGATACCGTTTCTGTGGAGGCGCTTCGTCCATTGCTGGAAAACAGGGTTATTTTCGGTGTGGATTTATTTGAGGCAGGCCTTGCCGAAAAAGTGACGGCATATTTTAACGAGATGATACAGGGTCCGGGAAGCGTACTGGCGGCGCTGAAAAGGCGAATCGGGGCGGCCTGAAGGTTCCGCTTCGGATTTAACGTGCCTTTCCGGTCCGAGAGTAATTTCGGGCCGAAGAGGTACATTTTGAGACCGGAAATCGTTTGCGCAAGAATTGAGCATTTTGGAGCAAAGAATAAGTAGATGGTCTATAATCGTTTGTGTATAATGTCAATATAGATTTTGTTTTACAGTCACGAAGAGGTATTTGGAGGCAAATATGAAAATAACTTCTAAAAAAACAACTGTCTGTATAGTTATTTTGACCATCGCGGTGGTGGTGGCGGCTGTATTGATTCTTTCGAGGCGGGGGGCGGATAGTTTCAGGGAGAAGTATGAGGGGTATGATCTTTCCAAAGACGTGGACGGCATGGAGAGAGAAGGCACTTACACCAAGTATCTTCAGGCTCACGAAGGAACTGGACATCCCGACCAGACATTGGAAGTGGATCTCTTTGCCTATAAGGAAGCTGAAGATGTGGAAGAGTATAAGGATTATTATGGTGAGTCCAAGGCTCTGTACACTGGTTCGGATTCCAGCGTGACATGGAAGATAAATGTTCCGGAGAGCGGTTTCTATAATGTGCATATAGAATATTTTGCGCCGGAATCCAAAGGAGTCACCGTGGAGCGTGCAATCTACATAAATGGAGAGCTTCCCTTTGAAAAAGCTGCCAACATTTCTTTCACGAGGATGTGGATGGATGGAGGGCCTGTCAGAATAGACAATCAGGGCAATGAGATTCGCCCCACCCAGGTGGAGAATTATGACTGGCAAGCATCGTACTTCCGTGATGATATGGGGTATGTGCTGGATCCGTATAAGTTCTATTTTGAAAAAGGCGACAATGAAATTACTCTGGTGGCGGAGAATGAGCCTCTCGTGATCAGGAGGCTGACGGTTCAGACGGTTCAGGAGCTTCTTGCATATCAGGACTATATTGCGGCTCAGCCGGCAGTAAACACAACGAATGTTGGACTTGACTACAGGCAGACGGTACAGGGCGAGGATTCTACCTTGCGTTCGGAGTCGTCTCTGTATGCGAAATATGACAGATCTTCTCCTTCGACGCAGCCCTGCAGCGTGACCAAGACATTGCTGAATTACGTGGGCGGCGAAGCCTGGAGCAGTCCGGGGCAATGGATTGAATGGGATTTTGAAGTTCCTGAGGATGGTTATTACAATATCATGGTCAAGGGACGTCAAAACTATTCCCGTGGCAGCGTGTCGAGCCGGACTTTATACATAGATGGCGAAATCCCGTTCCGGGAAATGCAAAATGTGTATTTTGGTTATTCCAACAGCTGGAATTGTATGCAGCTTGCGGATGAAAACGGGGAACCCTATAAATTCTATCTGACGGGGGGAAAACACACCATGCGCCTGGAGGCGTCTTTGGGGGGCGTGGGAACGATCTTGAACGATCTGGAGGATTCGATCTACCGCCTGAACCAAATATACAGGGCAGTTCTTGTGTATACCGGTGCAACCCCTGACAAATACAGAGATTACAATATTCACAAGGTTTATCCTGAAGTCATTAAGGCTATGGATCTTGAAGCGAAACGGCTGTTTAAGATCGTTGACGAGATGGTGGAGTACAGCGGACAGAAGGCGGACAGCATCGCATCCGCCCAGACGGTGGCACAGCAATTGGAAAGATTTGTGGATAATCCGCAGAAGATTACACTGGAATTCACGACCTTCAAGGACAATATAACGGCGTTGGGTACTGCATCCCTGAATATGAGCTCCACGAAGCTTGACATTGATTATATTGCCATAACGGGAGTGAATACGAAGCCTGAGAAGGATACGGAGACCTTATTTGCTAAGATTTGGCATGAATTAAGCTCCTTTGGTGCTTCTTTTGTTGTTGATTATGACGCGGTGGGAGATGTTTACGAGGACGAGAATGAAAATGTGGTCAAGGTATGGATATCCACCGGACGTGACCAGGGTACGATATTGAAATCCATGGTGGATGATACCTTTATCCCTAATACCGGGATCAAGGTCAATGTGGAGATCGTGGACGCCGGTGCACTGATGAATGCGGTGGTAGCGGGGAGGGGTCCTAATGTAGTGCTCTCTATCGCTGCTGATCAGCCCGTAAACTATGCGCTGCGTAACGCGGTGGAGGATCTGAGCCAGTTTGATGATCTCGATGAAGTGCTGGCCCCTTATACGTCCAGCTCTTATGAACAGTACAGGATTGGCGACAGCGTATATGCCATTCCGGAGACACAGACCTTTAACGTAATGTTCTATAGAAAAGACGTGCTTGAGGAGCTGGGTCTTGAGGTTCCGCAGACGTGGCAGGATCTGATAGAGATGCTTCCGACGATTCAGGGCAACAATATGTCGATAGGGCTTCCTACAGCAGCGGGGAGCAGCGGCTCCACAGCCAGCACGGCGGTGGCTTCCACGGCGCCTGACCTGTCCATGTACTTTAGCCTGCTTTACCAATACGGAGGTGATCTGTATAACGAGGAAGGTACAAGGACGGTTGTGAACAGTGAGGCGGGAGTAAAGGCTTTCGACGATTATACAAGGTTTTTTACGGATTATGGTCTTCCTACCATATACGATTTCGTCAGCCGATTCCGTACCGGCGAGATGCCGATCGGCGTGATGGCGTATTCTGTATATAATACTCTGATGGTTTCGGCGCCTGAGATACGGGGACTTTGGGATTTCACACTGATTCCGGGTACGGAATACACGGATGAAAATGGAAATACTTATATTGATCGCTCTGATTTCATCACAGGCAACGCCACCATGATGATCAAGACGGAGGATGAATCTCTTCGGAAAGACGCGTGGGAATTTATGAAGTGGTGGGCACAGGCCGATACGCAGGTACGTTTCGGACGTGAGATAGAGGCTCTGCTGGGCTCTTCCGCAAGGTATGCGACAGCCAACAGAGAAGCTTTCAGTAAACTGGCCTGGAGCGCGGACGACATTGCGGTTTTGAGCGAACAGTGGGAGCAGACGGTGGGTATCAGGGAGGTTCCCGGAGGATATTACACAGGGCGTCACATTTCCAATGCGATCAGAAAGGTAATCAATGAGAAAACGGATCCGAGAGAGACAATCATCGATTACACGATCACGATAGACGATGAGATTACGAAAAAGCGGAAAGAGTTCGGCATGTCGGTTCAGGAATAGGGGTGAAGAAGAATGAAAGAGTATTTTCGAAAGTATTTCATGCTGAAAAAGCACAATTTTAAAGTAGGGGTGAAGAAAGCAAAACGCGCTAAAATGTGTTATCTGTTTCTTGCTCCATACGCAATATTGTTTATCACCTTTTTTGTACTGCCGGTGATAACGTCTATTTTCTTCAGTTTTACTTATTACAACATACTGGAGAAGCCCAGATTCATCGGAATTCAGAATTATTTAAGCCTGATTCTTGAGGATGACGTATTCCTGACCGGCATCAAGAATACCTTGCTGATCGCTATTGTCACCGGACCGCTGGGCTATATCATGTCATTCCTTTTTGCGTGGTTGATTAACGAGCTGCCTCGCTGGATCAGGACGATTGCGGTAGTTGTCTTCTATGCACCTTCCATCGCGGGTAATCTGTATGTAATCTTCTCCGTGTTCTTCAGAGGAGATGCTTATGGATATGCAAATGCGTTGCTGATGGATCTCGGCATTATAAATGCGCCGATCTTATGGTTTATTAATCCGACTTATATGCTGCCAATCTGTATGGTAGTTATTCTCTGGATGAGCCTTGGAACCGGATTCCTGTCTTTTGTGGCCGGTCTTCAGGGAGTGGATCGAGCACAGTTCGAAGCGGGGTATATGGACGGCGTGAAGAATCGTTGGCAGGAATTGTGGTATATCACGCTTCCTAACATGAAACCCATGCTTTTGTTCGGGGCCGTCATGTCTATCACCCAGGCATTCGGTGTCTGTGATGTAACCATGGCACTGTGCGGTTATCCCAGTACGGATTATGCGGCCCGTACTATAGTGACACATCTGTACGACTATGGTTTTTCCAGATTTGAGATGGGTTATGCGTCCGCCATTGCGGTTGTATTGTTCCTGATGATGATCCTGTGTAACAAAGCAATCCAGTCTATGTTGAGAAGAGTAGGAACCTGATATGAGCAAAAAGCAGAAGAAAGAAATATCGGAAAACGGGGTATATCACAAGAAGCTGATCAAAAGGAGAAAGCCGAACCGTTCCATCTGGGGAGATTTTTTCCTGTATATGTTCTTGATGTTAATGGCGTTAATTATGGCATTTCCCATGATCTATGCTATAAACAGTGCGCTGAAGCCGCTGGATGAACTATTTATGTTCCCTCCAAAAATATTAGCAAAGCATCCGACGCTTGATAACTTTTCGGATTTGTTTGTGACAATGGGTAAGTCCTGGGTAACATTTTCCAGGTATTTGTTTAATACCGTATTCATCACGGTGGTGGGGACGGCGGGGCACCTGATCGTGGCTTCCATGGGAGCGTTTGTACTTTCCAAGTATGAATTTCCGGGGAATCAGACATTTTTCAAAATTGTCACTGTGTCCATGATGTTTACCGGTTATGTAACAGCGATACCAAACTATCTGATTATCAATGCGTTGGGCTGGGTAGATACTTATTGGGCGATCATCATTCCGGCTTTCGCATCTCCCATGGGATTGTTCCTGATGAAGCAGTTTATGGAGGGATTGCCCATGTCGCTGATTGAAGCGGCGAAGATCGACGGCGCAAACGAATGGAAAGTATTTATGGGAATTGTTATGCCGAATGTGAAACCGGCATGGATGACGTTGATCATCTTCTCCGTACAGGGACTCTGGAATAATAGAGCCGCGACCTTTATCTATTCCGAGGAAAGAAAAACCCTCGTATTTGCCCTTCAGCAGATCCAGGGCGGCGGTATCGCCAGGACGGGACAGGGCGCAGCTGTATTGATCGTGGTGATCATTGTTCCTATTATAACGTTTATCCTGTCAGAGAGCCAGGTGCTGGAGACAATGGCGAGTTCCGGTCTGAAAGATTAAGCGGATGAGGTGGCGTATGAAGAAGAGATTTTTAAAAACAGCTGTATGCATGATAGCCGCCGGTGTTCTCGCGGTGTCGGGCACTGGGCTTACCGTAAGGGCGGAGGAAGGGTATACATACAGCTATGATTACTGGGGAGACATCCAATATTCGCCGGATGCATATGAAGTGGTTGGTGTATATACGTCAGCCGACCTTGGTCTGGAACTGCCCCTGAAGCGACCGGAAGGACTGTTTGTAAAGGGTAACAGCATTTATGTCTGTGACACCGGCAACAACAGAATCCTTGAGCTTCAGCGGACAGATAAAGACACCATTTCCTATGTCCGTTCCATAGACGGTATCAGGGGCGATGTTGAGGTAAAGGAATTTAATTCTCCCACCGATGTTACGATTACGGATGATGGTTATATTTATGTGGCTGACATGAATAACTGCAGGATCCTGAAGCTGGACATGGACGGCAATTATATCATGGCGTTTACAAAGCCTACGGACGCCACCTTTAACCAGGAGATCGATTTTCTCCCCGCTAAGATAGCGGTGGATACGGCCGGAAGAGTTTACTGTGTGGCAAAGAATGTAAACAAGGGTTTGGTCAAGTTCGAAAACGACGGCGTCTTCTCGGGATTTGTAGGTGCGACGCCCGTTACATACAATTGGACCGATTACGTCTGGAAGAAGTTTGCTTCCAAGACCCAGCGTGAGAACATGGAGAAGTTCACGCCTACCGAGTATGATAATCTCTATATGGATCATGAGGGATTCATCTATGCTACGATCACCCAGGCTAATCAGGACGACATTGATAGTGGCGATACGGATATAGTGAAGAAGCTGAACTTGATGGGGTCCGACATTCTGGTACGGAATGGAGAGTTATATGTGATCGGCGATCTGTACTGGGGCAACGGCGGAGGATATGATGGCCCCTCTCTCTTTACGGATGTAACCGCCATGGAGAATGACATCTATTTCGTGCTTGACAAGACAAGAGGAAGAGTTTTCGCCTATGATGATCAGGGGCGGATGCTGTATGGCTTTGGAGGACCCGGCAATGAGGGCGGGTATTTCAGACGCCCGGTGGCTCTGGATCACATGGAACATGATCTGCTGGTGCTGGATTCCCAGGATAACAGCATAACGCTCTTTACTCCTACGCAGTACGGTCAGTTGATCTTCGATGCCATTGAGCAGTTTCAGGATGGATTTTACGATGAATCCGGAGCGAGCTGGCAGGAGGTTATGAATCAGAACAACAATTACGATCTGGCTTATATCGGGATTGGCCGATCCTTACTGAGACAGAAGAAATATCAGGAAGCCATGGATTATTTTAAACTGAAATATGATGATGATAATTACTCCAAGGCTTTTAAGCAATATAGAAAGCAATGGGTGGAGGATCATATCGGTATCATATTTGCGGTGGTTGCCTTGTTGATGATTGTTCCTCTTGCCATCGGAAGAATCAAGAGAATCAGATGGGAGATCGATAAGGCGGATATTTTTATGAATCAGAAATGAATGGAGGCCGGAGATGACAGCTTTATTTAAAAAGAATCAAAAAATTGCAGATTACAAGAAGTCGCTGCAATTTGCGTTTTACTGCCTGACCCATCCCCTTGACGGTTTCTGGGATTTGACCCATGAGAAACGGGGATCCATTGCGGTTGCCAATACGATTTTGATTGTTACGCTTCTCGCCAGGCTTATGAGACTGCAGTTTACCGGTTTTCTCTTCCTGAGAGTTTACTGGCCGGAAATTAATATTATCCTTCAGATCGGGAGCGTTTTATTTGTCCTTGCCATGTGGTGCGTCGGCAACTGGGCGCTGACGACGCTGTTTGACGGCAAGGGTAGGCTTGGACAGATTTATGTGGCCACATGCTACGGAATGCTTCCCTATCCGCTGATCCAGTTCCCGCTGCTTATTCTGAGTAATGTGGTGACGGTCGATGAGGCCGAGTTTTATATGGTTCTCAGCAGCTTTTCCCTGGTATGGGCTGCCGTCCTTATTTTGTTTGCGATGGCGCAGATCCACGAGTATAAGATGGCGAAGAACATCGGATTTATTATTGCCACGGTCTTTGCCATGCTGGTCATGGTATTTATCCTGCTGTTATTCTTCAGCATGATCAGCCAGGGAGTTGCGTACTTTATCTCGATTGTGAGGGAGCTGCTGTTCCGGGTATAACGGCGGTTTTGGAATATCAAAAGTAGGGAGATTTCAGAATGAAAAAGGATAAAGCAGTCAGAAAAGCGAAAATAAAGCCGGAATTGATCAGCAGGCTTAAGAGTCTTATTGCGCCGGGGATCGGTTTGCTTGTGGTCGCGGCAGTTATGCTGGTCGTCATGTTCTATCAGGGGGAGGAGACGGAGGAGGAGGTTGTGGAGGTCCGGGCCTACATGGGCGACGGCAGTGCGGTCACCATGGAGAATGAGTCCCTGCTCTTTGAGATGGACGGCGCTACCACGCAGTTTACCGTTAAGGATAAGAAGAGCGGCGCTGTCTGGAACTCCTGTGCCGAGGGAGCCGGGAATGACAGCTTGGCCACTCTTCCCGAGAAGAACCGGCTGAACTCCACGCTGATCCTGACATACAGCAACAGTTTGGGAAACGATATTGCTTTTGATGACTATTCCTACAGCATTCAAAAGGGCACCTACGAGATCGAGCAGGGCACGGATGAAAAAGGGGAATATGTAAAGGTTTTCTATTCCATTGGAGAGGGCGAGAAGACTTATGTGATTCCGGAAGTGATCAGCGTGGCCAGGATGGAGGAACTTCTGGCCGGGGTTGATCAGAGTGAACGCCTTTCTGTGGTTGACCGCTATAAGAAATACGATATTAACAAGCTTGGGAAGAACGACGACAAGGAACAGCTTCTGCAGCTCTATCCCCTGCTGGAAACCGAACCGATCTATGTGTTGAGAGGCAATACTACCGATGTACTGAAGGCCGGGATGGAGCCGGTCTTTGAAAAGGTAGGGTATACCTACGAGGATGCCCTGGAGGACAGGACGGGCGGAGGCAGCGTACAGACCAAGAAGCCTATCTTTAACGTAAATATAATATACCGTCTAAGCGGCGGGCAGTTGTCTGTGGAAGTGCCGCTGTCGGAGATTGAGTATTACGAGATTTATCCTGTATTTTCCCTGGATGTGCTTCCTTACTTTGGCTGCGGCGGAACGGAGGACGAGGGATATCTGATGGTACCGGAAGGCGGCGGAGGCCTGATCAACTTTAACAATGGAAAGGTTTCGCAAAGCAATTACTATGCCAATATGTACGGCTGGGATATGGCCGAGAGCAGGGATTACGTCGTCCGCGAGACCGAGACCTACTTTAACGCTTTCGGCATTGCAAAGAATGGAGCGTCTTTCCTGTGTATCCTGGACGAGGGCGCGCCCTACGCCAGGGTCAAGGCCGATATCAGCGGGAAATTAAATAATTATAACTATGTAAACGCACAGTACGCCTTGCTTCACAGAACCTTATATGAGATGGGAACCGGGGGTGGTACGAAGGTTTACCTGTATGAGCCTGAACTGCCGAAGGATACGATCAGACAGTATTACCGCTTCGTGGATTCCGACGATTACACCGATATGGCGAAGGCCTACAGGGAGTACCTGCAGGAGGAGTACGACGGGCTGAAGGTTGAGAGCGCTGACAGTCATACGCCTGTGGTGGTGGAGATTGTGGGCGCAGTAGACAAGGTGGAGCAGTTCCTGGGCGTTCCGGTTTCCAGACCGCTGACCCTGACTACCTACAAGGAGGCTCAGGGTATCCTGGAGCGTCTCAGTACCGACGATGTGAAGAATCTGCACGTCAGGCTGACGGGATGGCTCAACGGCGGGGTAAGACAGGAAATCCTGAAAAAGGTGAAGACCGTATCCGGTCAGGGAAGCAAGAAGGAGCTGCAAAAGCTGTCACAGTATGCGGCGGAGAACGGAATCGACCTCTATTTGGACGGCATTACCAATTACGCCTACCACAGCAATATCTTTGACGGATTTTTCCCCTTCGCGGATACGGCAAGGTTTACCAGCAAGGCAAAGGCGGAAATCTATCCCTATAATACGGTGTCCTTTGTGGCAAGGGAGGGACAGGAATCCCATTTCCTGTTAAAAAGCAGTCTGATCGGCGAGATGGTTCAGAACCTTGTGGATTTTGCGGATAAGTATGATATGAATGTCTCCTTTGCCGACATCGGGGACGACCTGAACGCCGACTACTACCGCAAGGATCCCGTGTCCCGCCAGAAGGCTCTGGAGAATCAGGTGGGATACCTGAAGGATATTTCCGAAAGCGGAAAGAAAATCATGCTTCACAACGGCAACAATTACGCCGTACCTTACAGCAGCATTATCAGCGATATGGATTTGGACGGTGCGAAATATACTATTATAGACAGACATGTCCCTATCTATCAGATGGCGCTGCATGGTTTTGTGGATTATACAGACGAGTCCCTGAACCTGACGCAGAATATGGAGGAGGTTCTTCTGAACAGCGCGGAATACGGTGCAGGTCTCTCCTTTACGCTGATGGATGAAAGCGCGTTTAACCTGCAGAAAACGCTGTATACGCAGTATTTTGGGGCAGAGTACTCTGTATGTTACGACAGAATGCTGGAGATCTACAGGCGCTACGACAGTGAGCTGGGCCATATTTTCAACCAGCAGATGATAGGACACGAGGCGGTTACGGAAACACTTTCCTGTACGGAGTACGAGGACGGTACCAGGGTATATGTAAATTATGCTTATGTCGAGACGGAAACGCCGGAAGGGAAGAAGGTTCCCGCCAGAGATTATCTGGTGATCCGTTAACTGGAATAGATTATCTTGTGGATAGAAAGGATTATGATTTATGAAGAAACATAAGAAATTAGCGGGTCTTCAAAAAAGAAAAGCCATATCGGGCTACCTGTTTATTTCACCATTCATTATCGGCTTTCTCGTGTTTATGCTGGTGCCCTTTTTCAGGTCCTGTTACATGAGCTTCTGTGAAGTAGAGATTATGTCAGGTAAGCATACCATCATCGGACTGGAGAATTACATCAAGGCCTTCACCATAGACCTGGATTTCAACAGGCTGCTGGTGGAAGAAGTGCAAAAGATGTTTTATAACTCTGTGTCCGTCATGGTATTCAGCTTCTTTGTGGCGCTGATCCTGAACCAGAAGTTTAAGGGAAGGGCCTTTGTGAGAGCTATCTTTTTCCTCCCCGTGATCCTTTCCTCCGGCGTGCTCCTGGGGATCGAGACAGACAACGAGCTGATTTCGAGTGTTATGGATATGGTGGAAGAGACGAACACGAACACGGATATCAGCCTTGTGATTCAGAATATCCTGGAGACGGCAGGGGTGGGAGGCAAGGCTTTCCAGAAGGTGTTTGAGATTGTGGACGGGATCTACGACGTGGCGATCTCCTCCGGCATCCAGATTATCATTTTCCTGTCCGGTCTGCAGACCATCTCGGACAGCATGTATGAGGCGGCCTCCATTGAGGGCTGTACCTCTTGGGAGAGCCTCTGGAAGATCACCTTCCCCATGATAAGTCCGTTGCTTTTGGTAAATTGGATTTATTCCGTTGTGGATTACTGCATGCGCAACAACAATGAGATCATCAAGAAAATAAACGACCAGATGGTTCTGTACATAGATTACGGGTTTGCCTCTTCCATAGCCTGGACATATTTCGTTGTCGTTATGCTCATTGTAGGCGTTTCCTCATTCCTGATTTCAAAGGGGGTGTACTATTATGACTAAACAGGCGGTTCGCAGGAAGGCGAGAGAAGATTTCTGGGAGAGAAACCGTAAGTCCGGCGGCTATCTCGTAAAGAAAAAGATCATGGGCGCGAGCTATAAATTTGTGAGAGTTCTGCTCCTGTTCGGAATGTGCTTCCTGATCCTTCAGCCCCTGATTACAAAGGTGGCTGTGAGCTTCATGGCGGAGAGAGACCTTTATAATCCCATCGTCATAACGATTCCGGAGACCTTTACCGCAGACAATTACAAGATGGCGGCGGAACTGCTGGGATACGGCAAGGCGCTCTGGAATACCTTGCGCACCTCTCTGCTGGTAGCACTTCTGCAGATCAGCATGTGTACCATAGTGGGATACGGCTTTGCCAGATTCAATTTCCCGCTGAAGAAGCTCTGGTTCGGCTGCGTGGTCATGATGATCATCGTCCCGCCCCAGACGCTGTCAACTTCGTTATATATGTATTTCAGGCATTTTGACATATTGGGGGTGATCAAGGCGGTCACCGGAAGTGATATCAACCTACAGAAGTCACAGATTCCTTATTATCTGATGAGCATGGGCTGTATGGGGTTGAAAAACGGTCTCTATATTTACATGATCCGCCAGTTCTTCCGGAATATCCCCAAGGATCTGGAAGAGGCGGCCTATGTGGACGGTTGCGGTACACTCAGGACTTTTATCAGAATCATGTTGCCGGACGCGAAGCCGATCCTGACCTCCTGCTTCCTTTTTTCCTTTGTTTGGCAGTGGACGGATAACTTCTATACCAAGCTGTTTATGGGAGATATGGATCTTCTGGCCAGGAAACTCACCACCCTTGTGGATACGCTGAACTACTATGTGATCAATACGCTACATAATCGTTCAGGTGCTTCAGTAGCTTACGGCAACTGTATCCTTTCCACGGGGACGCTGATGGTGATTACGCCGCTGCTGTTGCTTTATCTCTTCGCCCAGAAGGGCTTTGTAGAGAGTCTCAGCAGCACGGGTATCAAGATGTAAGAGTAATCGTATATAATTCCGCCTTCCCGGGGCGCCCGGAAAAGCAGTATGCCCTGGGGGTGGAATTTATATAAATTAAAGGAGGATGAATCATGAAAAGAAAATTTTTGAGCAGGTTTATGGCTGCTTCTCTTGCGACTGTCATGACAATAGGCCTGGCAGGCTGTGGGGGGGGTGATGACAGTGGTTCCTCAGGAGGCCAGGAAAGCTCTAAGGGAAGCGAGCAAACTGAGCAGAGCTCACCAGACGGTTCTTCTGCAGGGCAGGATTCCGAGGTAAGTCAGGAGCCGGAAGGCGATGTTGATCCTTATCCGGTAATCACCGATAAGGACGGCAATGTACCCGATCTTGGCGGTATGGAAATCATTATCAGAGACTGGTTCTCCGGCGACGGTAACCGTAGTGAAGCTAATAATTCATATACGGAAGCATTGTATGAGTATCAGGACTGGGCTCAGGAGAAGTATAATTTCACCCTGAAGCAGATGAGTATCAGTGGCTGGGGAGACGTTCCTGCGGATTATCAAAACTATGTTACCGGCGGCGGGGATGAGAACAATTATATCTTCATTCTTCGTACCGGCGGCGAGCTGTTACAGGCGATGAAGAACGACATGATGTACGATCTGGGGACGCTGGACTGCCTGGATTTCAGTCAGGCGAAGTGGCAGGAATCCAATGTGCATTTACAGTATACGGATGTTGTTACAGGCAAGATCAACGCAATGCGTCCCGTCTACGCGGAGCCCAGAGGAGGAATGTATTTCAACAAGAGAGTGCTGCAGGAAGCCGGCATCAATCCTGATGACATTTATCAATGGCAGGAGAGCGGCGAGTGGACCTGGGAGAAGTTTGTTGAGTGCTGCGAGAAGGTCACCAGAGATACTGACAGCGACGGTGTGTTGGACATACACGCTCTCACCGGTCAGGATACCGTCTTCTACGGCGAAGCTGTGGCTTCCAACAATGCTGATTACGTAGCTCTGGAGAACGGCAAGTATGTAAACAAGCTGGAGAGCAATGAGACCATGCAGGCTATGAACTGGGCGGTAGATGTCTGGAAGAAGCATAATACTCCCTATCCCGAGGGTGCAGAATGGAATTATTTCAGTACCATATGGCAGGAAGGTAAGGCTGCATTCTTCGCGGGCCAGGCTTATGCTGCAGGCCAGGACTTCGGTCCCAATTATGTGAAGAACGAAGAAACCGGCCAGAACGAGTGGGACGGCACCTATAAGGTTCCGGACGAGTTGGGCTTCGTATGTTTCCCCAAGGGACCCGCTGCCAGCGATTATACCAACATTTATGATGATAATGTGTATGTCATTCCTGCCTGCTATGATGCTGACAAGGCATGGAAGCTTGCTTTTGCTCTGAACGTATGGACGGAGCCCCTTCCCGGTTATGAGGATTACAGCGCTTTCCGTGAGGATCAGAGGAATAACTTCCGTGACAGCGAGTCTGTTGACCTGACGCTGGCCAGAATGATGGAAAATGGCCGTCTTACTTACCATGGGATGGTAAACGGCCTTGATATAGGCGGCGATCTTTACTGGAAGCTCAATGAGAACAATTCCCTTGCGCAGCAGGTTGAGGCGATCAGAGACAAGTGGAATTACTACATTGCTCTTGCGAACGGCGAGGATGCTGAGAAGCCTCAGTCCTTAATTGACGAGGAGAAAGCGGCCGAGGAGGCTGCTGCAGCGGAAGGAACCGAGTAAAGAATCATTATATTTGCTGCATATAACATGGAAGGAAGGTGTTTTCCGGGCACCTTCCTTTTTTAAAGAAAGCAGGAGTGCCGTTTTTTCCCGCATATATCGTCTCACGGGCTAAGGTGTATGGGGGAAAGACCGGAACATAAGCAATTGCTTCGCAATTAGCCGGAACCGGAAATATTACAGTGTTTTATTCGGGGGGGGAGAGCTTTGGAAGTGAAAAGGGTGTATTGGCATCTGCCGGGGTTTTGCATTTTCAGATATTTAAATTACTGCCTGATCTGTCTGATGCGTGAGTCTCCGGAGTTTTTTCGGGACGGATACCAGGTGGGAAGCGTTTACGGAAGCTTTCCAGGGGCAATATGGAACGGAGGGAGAGCGGTATTCGGCATTACCGGTAAAACCGATATGGAGAAGATCCTGAAAGCGTTTAACGGTCTTCACGTTCCCGTGCGGTTTACCTGGACCAATTGTCTGATCGAAGAAAAGCATCTGCAGGATACCTATTGCAATCTTATCATGAGGCTGGCGGATAACGGGTTGAATCAGGTTCTTGTGAATTCCCCCGTCCTGGAGGACTATATCCGCAGGGAGTATCCGGCCTATCCGCTGATCTCCTCCACTACCAAGCGGATTGTTACAATGGGGGGGGTAGCTGAGGAGCTGAAACAGGATTATCTACTGGTCGTTCTGGACTATGATTTAAATCATGACGATGCGGTGTTGGCGGCTGTGGAGTCCGGGGCCGGGCGGGTGGAGATCCTGGTAAACGAGGTCTGTTATCCGGGATGTGAGAAGCGCCTGGAGCACTATAAGCAGCAGTCCCGTCTTCAGTTGGAATACGACGTGAGTGCACCGTTTCCGTGTCCTAACCGCTCCAGGCCGCGTAACTTTGCGGAATGTATGAAGAGACCGGCGTTTATTTCCAATGAAGAGATCGAAGGCTATATCGGGAGAGGATTTGTTAATTTTAAGATTGCGGGGCGCGGGATGCCCCAGGATTATGTGGAAGATGCTTATCTCTATTTTCTCGTGAAGGAGGAGCATCGGGACGCTGTCAGGAAGCGCCTGCAGAGTATGCTGCGGCGGTTTGAAGCGGGGGGCATATCCGGAAGGCGGTAAAACGGTATTTTGAGAGGTTGGAGAATATGAGGACAAGACGGAAGGGATTTACAGGTTGGTGTCGGGCGGGCGGATGTGTCCTGGCGGCGGCTGTTTTACTTTCAGGCTGCAATGCGCCGGAGGAAGAGGAGACGATGGTCGTTGTGGAGCAGCCGCGGGAAGAATCCACCTATGAGGTGGTTCCCGTCGTCAGAGGGGATATTATCCATACCCAGCAGGTTAGATGTATCTATCGCCAGCTGGAAGACCAGGAAATATCGTTTCCTGTCAGTGGAAAGATCGTCAGAAAGGTCTATGTGCAGGAGGGAGACGCCGTAAAGAAGGGGGATCTTCTGGCTGAGCTTTCGGGAGGAAACCTGGATCAGGATATAGAACGGCTTACATATAATATTGCAAGGAATGAGAAGCTTCTGGAATACGTTGACATCAATGAGGAGCTGGGGATTTCTTCCCTGTGGGTTCATTATCTCTATAATACAGGGCAAAGTGAAGCGGACAAGAATAATCTTGATCAGGGGATCGAATCCCTGCGGCAGTCTTCCCGCTATCAGAGGGAAGATTATGAGGACGCCATTGCCCTGGACAATATGGAGTTGGAGCGCCTTCAGGAGGAGAAGCGTCAGAGCTGTGTCTATGCCGGTATGAGCGGAACGATTCGGAATATGAAGGAAAGGCTGGAGGGTTCCACCTCAGCCAGGGGTGAAACGGTCATGACGATCATAGATAATTCCCGGTGTATTTTTGTGGCGGAATCTCCGGAGCTGGCGGAATATTTCCATGAGGGAGAGCGTTTGCCCATCGAACTGATTTCTGCTGCGGCCAACTACTACGAGGTCATTCCCTGGAATATAAAGGAATGGGGAGATAAACAGACATTCATTGTGGCAGATGATTATGATACCGGTGCATTGGAAGTAGGTGTGGCAGGAATTCTGGAAGTCGTGACGGACAGGCGGGAGGGTGTTCTGACCGTCCCCTTACGGGCAGTGAAGAAGGCAGACGACAGGACATATGTGTATGTGCTGAACGATGATGGCATGCGGGAAGTGAAATGGTTCGAGACGGGAATCTACGGCGTTGATGTTGTGGAGGTGGTAAGCGGGCTCGAGGAAGGGGACGAGGTCATTGTGCGATGAAAGCTGGATTAGGAAAGAGGCTGATGACTGCATTAGTTTCCGGGGGTCTTATATTATTCAGTGCAGGATGCGGAGAGGCTGTCCCGGTGGTGCTTCCGGAGGATGTTGTGCTTCTGGAGCCTGTGGACGTGCCTGACCTTTATGAGACGGCAGCCGTCCGGAATTTGTATCAGATCAAAAGCTACCCCGGTAATGTCAGTCCGTATGTAGAGGAGTATTCCTTTGAAAACGGACAGAGCTTTACGGCATATGCCACATATCCCGGCGAATATGTAAAGCGGGGCGGAGCCCTCGTCGATACCAATACGGAGGGTATCGACGAGGAGATAGAGAAACTGGAGAAATCTATCGCCGAGGCGGATGAAGCTTATCAGGAATACAAGAAAGAGACGGATGAAAAGCTCTGCGAGCTGGAACAAAAGGATGCCGAATACTCGAAGATCATGGATAATTTCGAGAAACAGAGGCCGGAGGAATTTCTGGTCATTGAGCAGCCGGACGGGGATAAGGCGAAGGAGGAAGGAACGGACGAGAAGGTGCCGAATCCGGATTATGAAGCTTGGAACAGAGACCGCTTACACTGGGAGGGCGAATACCGCAGGAACCTGCAGGCCCTTTTGGAATGCAGGGAGGAGAGCCGTGAACGCACGGAGCTTTATGATATGGATCGCGCCTACAGTCTTTCCAGGCTGGAGTATCTGAATAAGCAGCGGAGTAACAGCCGGCTTCTTTCCGGAATGGCGGGGGACGTGGTGGCGCTCCGGTATTTCAATGCCGGCGACTATATCCCGGACGGGATTTCCGTGATGGCAGTGGGAGACATGAAGAGAAAGCAGATCCGGTGCGAGTATATTAATGCCTCGGCCGTCAGGACGGCAAAGGATGTCTATGCGCTGATAGACGGGAAACGGTATGAGATCGAATACGAACCCATGGATGCAAACGAATATGCAAGGCTGCAGAGCCGCGACGGCGTTGTTTATACCACATTCTATTTCCGGGACGATGCGACGGAGATTCCTGTGGGTGCTTATTGTACCGTGGTTGTGGTATCAAACGTGAGAGAGCAGGTGCTCAGCGTCACGGAAAATGTGGTTCACTCCGACGGCCAAAACTTTTATGTTTTTCTTGAGAAGGACGGAGAAAGTATTTATACGCCTGTAACGACAGGTTATCGTGACGGCTATTGTGTGGAGATCCTCTCCGGGCTCGCCGAGGGGGACAGGGTGAAAACGGATAAAGCATACCAGTATGGTGAAAACACCACCGTACTGGAGCGCGGCACCGTTGATTATGGCTTTTCCTCCACCGGGTATTTGTTTTATCCGGATACTGTCGAAGTGACGAATCCTGTAAAGCATGGGACCTGTTATGTCACGGAATGCGATTTGACCATCTATCAGCGGGTGAAAAAGGGCGATGTGCTGGCGAAGATCCGGGTCCTCCCCGACCAGGTGGCGTATGAGAGGCTGAATACAAGCCTGAAAAGAGAGAAAGAGCGTCTTTGGGATCTTGTCATGCAGGACGAAAACAATAAAAACGAAAAGGCCATTGAAGCAAAAAGGGAGAAAATAGCGGATCTGGAAAAACAGATCCGCGAGATGGACGAAGATGCGGCAGTGACTGCTATCCGCTCCCCCATCGACGGTGTTGTGATACAGCCTGTGGTGTATGAGAAGGAACAGCTCATTGGTTCCGATGCCCTTCTCTGCATGATCGCGGACGAGACCAGGTGCTATGTGGTTGTGGATGACACGGACGGTCAGTTGAATTACGGCGATGTGATGGACATTCAATATTCCGCGTTCGGAAACGCGAAGACCGTCCAGGGAACCGTACTCACGGTGAACCAGAGGAGCCTGAGCGCGGACTTAAAGAGTACCGAAGTGCTGATCTCCGTGCCTAAGGAGGTAATTCCGGAGATGGCATATAACGCCATGTTCACCGGAGGCTTCTGGAACAGAAGGAGTTTTGAGGTTACCGGACGCGTCCGGCGCGTATCCAATGTGGTGCTTGTGCCGAAGAACGCTGTTACCTTGGGGGCAGGGGGGACTTACGTGGATGTTATGCAGCCGGACGGGAGTGTTGTAAGCCAGAGCTTTGTGGCCGGCGGATCCGACAATGTGAACTATTGGGTGATCGAAGGACTGTTGGAAGGAACGAAGATATGTACAAAATAATGTTGCAGAAGATCTTGCATAAAAAATGGATCAACCTGTGCCTGATGCTGGGCTGTACACTTCTGATCGCGACGGTGGTAAGCTTTCCCCTGTATCGGGCAGCGGCTTATGACAGGATGCTTCAGGACGAATTCCGAAACAGGACGGCGCGGACGGGCCGGTGGCAGACGATGCTGGACGTGTCGGCGACAGCCGCGGACCTTTCCACCGTCGAACGGGTGGAAGGGATGGTGAAGGGACTGGGGGACCAGCTGGGCGTTACGATGCGAAAGACAATATCTTATTACAGCATTTCCCCCACCCAGGTGCGTTCCCAGATGAACCGGGAGGACGCAGGGAATATCTCCCTTCGGCTGAGTGCCATGACGGATTTTTCGGAGCATGTGAAGATACTGAGCGGAGAGATGTACTCCGATACCGGACTCACGGAAGACGGGTGCGTGGAAGTGATCGTGAGTCAGGAATGTATGGTGGAACAGCATCTTTTAGTGGGCGAGACTCTTATATGCGGAAATCTGAAAGGAGCGGATGGGGATCCCCTGCGGATCTGCGTGACAGGGGTGTTTGAGGCTTTCGACAAGGGGGATTTTTACTGGCAGACGGAGCCGGAGAAAATGGGAAATGTATGCCTGATGAACGAAGCGCTTTTCAGCCGGCTCTTCCTGGAGGAAGGATCCGGGAAAGTTTCCCTGACCTGTAACTATTATCCGATGTTTGAATATGAGAATCTGACGGCAGACCAGCTTGAAGTGCTTGTGTCGGAAACCCGTTATATGACGGAGGAGAGTCCTTTCCGGAAGATTATCAAGGGGAGTCCTTACCTGGAGATCATAGACGCTTATCTGTTAAAAAAGGCCAGGATAGAAGCAACGCTTACCATCCTCCAGATTCCGGTCCTGATTTTGCTGGGAGCGTTCTTGTTTATGATCTCCGAACAGATGTATGACACGGAGCAGAACGAGATTTCCGTAATCAAAAGCCGGGGCAGTTCCGGCGGGCAGATCCTTCGGCTGTATTTTTACCAATGCGCGTTGCTGGCGCTGCTGGGCTGTGTTTTCGGCATCCCGCTGGGAGCCGTGTTCAGCCGGATTCTGGGAGCGGCCAGCAACTTTCTGGAATTTGACAATAACCGGATGCTGACGATCGTTTTCAATGAGGAGGCTTTTGTTTATACCCTGGCGGCTATGTTGGTGACGCTTCTTGTGATGACCATCCCCGCCGTCAGACACAGTCGTCTCACCATCGTAAAGCTGAAGCAGAAGAAGGCGGGCAGGAAGAAAGGATTATGGGAAAAGCTGTTTCTGGATGCGATTCTGATCGGCGTCTCGCTGTATGGATATTATAATTTTTCCAGGAATGCGGATTCTCTGTCCATGAGCGTACTGGAGGGAAAAGCGCTGGATCCGCTGCTTTATGTCAGTTCCTCCCTCTTTATTGTCGGTATGGGGCTTTTGTTCCTGAGGGTGCAGCCTTTACTGGTGAGACTGATCTATATCCTGGGGAAGAGGTTCTGGCGTCCCGCCAGCTATGTGTCGTTTATGGAAAACCAGAAGAACGGGCGCAAGCAGCAATTTATCATGCTGTTTCTGATCCTTACCATTTCACTGGGAATGTATCATGCCACCGTCGCCAGGACTATTTTAAGAAACGCCTGGGACAATGCGGAGTATCTTGACGGCGCGGATATTATTTTGCAGGAGGTCTGGAGAAAGGGAGGCGCGTCCATCAGTTCGTCCACGGGAGAGACTGTCAATATAAGGCCCATGTACCGGGAGCCGGATTATGACAAGTATGCTTCGGCGGAGTTCGCCGGCAGTTACACAAGGGTGATCAATGACACAAATGCCTCCGTAAAGGTAACCGCCGCCGGCGCATATCAGGGGACTACGCTGGGAGCGCAGCTGATGGGGATCCATACAAGGGAATTCGGTTCCAACACCTGGATTTCCAGTGATCTTTTAGGAAAGCATTACTATACTCTCCTGAATGAACTGGCAGTGGAGAAGAATGGCGTGCTGGTATCGGAGAATTTCCGGAGTCAGCTGGGATATGAGGTGGGGGACAAGGTCAATTACCAGGATAGCAATGGCAACAAAGCCACCGGAACCATCGTGGACTTTTTTGAATACTTCCCGGGGTATCTGCCTTCTTACATTAATCAGAACGCGGAGGGAGCAAGCACATCTTTTGACAGATATCTGGTGGTGGCGCACTATAACGAATTGCGGGACGCATGGGGAGTCACGCCCTATGAGATCTGGATTACCTTAAAAGACGGTTACGGCTCCTCCGATGTATACGCATGGCTTGAGGAAAACAATATAGCGGTGTCGAAATATACCGACAGGGAGGCGGATGTACAGGATACGGTGGAGGATCCTCTGCTGCAGGGAACCAACGGCGTGCTGACCATGGGCTTTCTCGTGACGATCCTTCTCTGTGCGGTGGGTTACCTGATCTATTGGGTCATGTCCATCCGTTCCAGGGAGATGGTGTTTGGCGTCCTGCGCGCCAGCGGCATGCACAAGGGAGAGCTGTTCCATATGCTGATGAACGAGCAGATCTTTTCCGGGGTGTTTTCCGTCCTGGCCGGGATCGGGATCGGCTGGCTGACGTCGGTGATGTTCGTACCGATCCTGCAGCTTGCGTATGCGTCCGAGAACCAGGCGCTGCCCATGAAGCTGGTGATGAATCTCCAGGATATGGAGAGACTGTACTTTGTGATTGCGGCAACGATGGTACTGTGTCTGGCCGTGCTGATTCTATTGATCTTTAAGATGAATGTGACAAAGGCTCTGAAGCTTGGTGAAGAATAAAGGAAATCGGGTCGGAGAGACAAACGGGCCGAACAGGGAGGATTATGATGGAAGTCAGGTTTCACCTGCCGGGACTGCGGCAGAATTATCCCTTGAATATGCTGATTTTATCTATGCTGGAGAAAAAGCCGGAATATTTCCGGGAAGGCGTAAAGATTGCGTCCTTCTTTGGGGAATTTCCCATGTCGCTCTGGAACGGAGGCAGGAAGTCTCCCGACGATCAGTGCGACGCGGGATATATCGAGAATGTCATCCGGAGTATCAACGCAAAGGGAGTGGCGGTGCGCTATACCTATACCAACATGTTTCTGGACGAGGAGGATCTGAAGGATCCCTATTGCAATTTCTGTATGAAGGCTGCGGACAACGGGAAGAACGAGGTGCTTGTTGTATCGCCGCTTCTGGAAGCATATGTGCGGAAGAATTATCCGGGTTTTAAGATCAACAGTTCCACCTGCAAGGAGATCCGGGATATAGACGAGGTGAACCGGGAATTGCAGAAGGATTATCACCTGGTGGTGCTGGATTATAATTTCAATAATCGGTTTGACGAGCTGGAGAGGATCAAGATCAATCGGGGGGGGTGCGAGATTCTGGTGAACGCGGTATGCCGGCCGGACTGTCCCCGGAGGGGAAAGCATTACGAGAACGAGGCGAAGAACCAGAAGATCATGCTCAAGAACCGCACCCGCACACCGGACAGGCAGATTCCCTTAAGTCCCTGGCATTGCGAATATGGGGAACACAACGAATTTCACACCATCCAGGGTTACTGTACTTATGTGTCCCCGGAGGATATATGGGAAAAATATGTGCCTATGGGATTTACCAATTTTAAGCTGGAGGGGCGGACGGCAAATCTCTTTTACATGCTGGAGGTTTACTGCCATTATCTGATTCGGCCGGAGTACCGGGTGGACGCCGCTACGACTCTGTTAAACAGCATGGCTGCAAACCGCCTGATTACGGTGGGGAAGCCGAAGCCCGGCCGCTGGCCCTGATAAAGGTGAAAAGGATAGAATCTTGGTCTGCGCTGTCCGGGGGACCGCCGGCGGGCGGATAAGAATGTGGTGGTGAGAATGGATAATTATGTGATCGAAGCGAAGGGCGTGAACCGGATCTTTCCGGTGCCGGGGGGAGAGTTTCAGGCCCTGAAGGATATTAATGTGGCGGTGCCCAAGGGTAACCTTGCGATCTTAAAGGGGCGTTCCGGCTCAGGAAAGACGACTCTGATGAATATTATCGGAGCCCTGGATCAGCCCACCGCCGGGACGGTGCTGATCGACGGGAAGCCCCTGGGGAAAATGTCGAACCGTCAGAAGGAGAATCTGCGGAGACGGGAGATGGGATTTGTGTTCCAGGCGGTGTCCCTGATCCCTGCCCTGAACGCTTTCCAGAACGTGGAGTTCTCCATGCGGCTGGCAGGAATCAGGGCCGGACGGGAGCGGGACCGGAGGGTGGAGGAATGTCTGCGGATGGTAGGGCTGGGAAACAGGCTGAAGCACATGCCGGCGGAGATGTCAGGCGGCGAGCAGCAGAGAGTGGCTATCGCCAGAGCGATTGCCCATCACCCGAAGATCATCCTGGCGGATGAACCCACGGCGGAGCTGGACAGCGCCATGGGTGCAAGAGTGACCACCCTGTTTCAGGAAATGACCCGCAAGGAGGGGATTACCATTCTGATGACCACCCACGATGTGGGACTCATGGACGCGGGGGACATGCTCATTGAACTGGAAGCCGGGCAGCAGGTGAATGCTGCCGGGGAAGAGAAGGAGTAGGGTATGCCGGAAACAATGGTGCAGGCGGACGGCCTGGTTAAAATTTATAAATCGAAGCAGACGGAGGTGCTGGCCCTGCAGGGACTTGACCTGGCGGTGGAGGAAGGAGAGCTGACCGCTATCATCGGGAACAGCGGCAGTGGCAAGTCCACCTTTTTAAATATGATCGGCGGCCTGGATCGGCCCAGCGCCGGCTCCCTTCATGTGGGAGGGAAGAATCTGTTTACTATGACGGAGAAAGAGCTGGTGCATTATAAGCGGGACACGGTGGGTTTTGTATGGCAGAATAACGGAAGAAATCTGCTGCCCTGGCTGTCCGTCCTGGAGAATGTGATGCTGCCCATGAACCTTTCCAATACGAGAAAGCGGAAGGCCAAGGCGCTGGAGCTTCTGGAGATGGTGGGCATGGGCCGGAAAAAGCGCAGCAGGATGAATATGCTTTCCGGCGGTGAGCAGCAGCGGGTGGCCATCGCCATTGCCCTGGCAAATTCCCCGAAGCTTCTGCTGGCGGACGAACCCACGGGAAGTGTGGACGTAAACACGGCAAATTATATCTTCGACGTGTTCACGGAGCTGAATAAGAACGGCCAGACCATTATCATTGTCACCCATGATGTGGCGCTTTCCAAGAAGGTGCGGAGGGTGGTGGCCATCCGGGACGGAAAGATCAGCAGTGAACGCATCTTAAAGGAGGCCTATGCGGACCGGGTGAAGGAGAGTAGCATAAACTGGCGGGAGGAGGACACTCAGGAAGAGTATGCTATCATGGATCGGGCCGGCCGGGTGCAGATCCCAGCGGATCTGCTGGCGGCTATGGAGCTCTCCGGCAACAAGGTAAAGCTGGAGCTTCAGGACGGAAAGGTGATTATCAGCAGACCGGAGAATGGACCGGAACAGAATCAGGCGAAGACAAAGAAAGGTAAGAGCGTGTGAGCGTATGAAGGCTATGAAAAATATGAAGGATATAAAAAGTATGAATAATATAAAGTCTATGAAAAATGTAAAGGGTATGAAAAGTGTGAAGAGCGCAAAAAGCGTGAAATGTATAAAAAATAAATTGGCTGTGGGAATGGCTGCGGCGCTGCTGGCCGCGGCAGTCCTGGGTGGTTGCGGGAATGACCGCGGCTCGGAGGACGGGAACAGTGAACAGGGACAGAATTCCGTTGAGCTGGAAAACTCCGGAGTCACGGATTCTCAAGAGGAGGCTTCGGAGAGCGGATCGGCTCAGGGGGAAACTCCGGAGAGCGGAGAGGCTTCGGAGAGCGGAACGATTCCGGGGGAGACGGAAGAAGAGACTCCCATCTTAAAGGATGCGGTGCAGGAAGCGATGGGATGCCGGATCGGCGCGGCGGCGACCTTAAGCGAGCTGCAGGATGAGAAGGTGTGGGAAATCATCACCACCCATTTCAACGCGCTTACCTTTGGAAACGAACTGAAACCGGATTGTATGTTCGGCTACAGCAACGGAAGGTGCCCGGGTACGGAGGAGACCGAGCTGAACGGGGAGACCATGACCGTCCCGAAGATGGATTTCTCCAGGGCGGAGAAAATGCTTGACAAGGTTCTTTCCTGGAATCAGGAGCATCCGGACAACCAGATCAAGGTGAGGGGGCATGTGCTGGTATGGCATTCCCAGACGCCGGAGTGGTTCTTCCATGAGGATTACGACAAGAACAAGGATTATGTGGACAAGGAGACCATGAACAAGAGGCTGGAGTGGTACATCCGGACTATGCTGACACATTTCACAGGGGAAGACAGCAAGTACAAGGGCATGTTCTACGGCTGGGACGTGGTGAATGAGGCGATCAGTGACGGAACGGGCACTTATCGTTCGGATAAGGAGAACCCTGACGAGCCTTTAAGCCAGGATACCCACGGCAGCAATTCCAGCTGGTGGCATGTGTACCAGAGCAATGAGTATATTCTGAATGCCTTTCTGTATGCCAATAAGTATGCTCCCGCGGATCTGGAGCTATACTACAATGACTACAATGAATGCAGTTTCAGCAAGCAGTGGGGAATCCTGGAGCTGTTAGAAGCCGTGAAAGAGATGGAGGGCGCTCCCGGGGAGGGAACCCGTATCGACGGCATGGGGATGCAGGGACATTACAGTATGACGTACCCCGATTGGGGCGATTTCAGTAATTGCATTGAGCTCTATGCGAAGGCAGTGGGAAATGTCCAGATCACAGAGTTTGACATGAGCGCCAGCGACGGCTATGACGGAAGCGAGGAGGCAAAAGCGGAGGAATATGAGAAGCAGGCAGGCCGTTACCGGCTGCTTTACTGGACATTGAAGAAGGCGAATGAAAAGGAGGGCATCAACATTACGGGCATCACCTTCTGGGGAACGGTGGATCAGTATTCCTGGCTCCAGAGCCGTTCCAACGTAGGCGGCGGAAATACCACAGGACTGCCCCAGTGTCCACTGCTCTTTGATGAAAATTATCAGCCGAAGCCTGCGTTTTACGAATTTATCAAAAAGTAGCAACAAATTTTAACATAATGTCTGCGCCGCCGGAGGCGGCATAGGAGGTATAATATGTCAGTGAAGGTAAAGAACCCAATTCTGTCCGGATTTTATCCCGATCCGTCCATCTGCGGGGTGGGGGAGGATTTTTATCTGGTTAATTCCACTTTTTCGTATTTTCCGGGACTGCCGGTGATGCACAGCAGGGATCTGTCCCACTGGGAACAGATCGGCAATGTGATGGAGCGGGAATCCCAGCTTCCGCTGAAAAACAGCGGACATTCCCAGGGGCTGTTCGCCCCCACGATCCGGTATTACCGCGGAACTTTTTACGTGGTGTGCACCAATGTTTCCCATCGGGGTAATTATATCGTGACAGCCCAGGATCCCGCAGGTCCCTGGTCTGAGCCCCACTACCTGGAGGGAGCGGACGGTATCGATCCCAGCCTGTTCTTTGACGATGACGGGAAGTGCTATTACATCGGCACCCACCCCAATCCTCAGGGCTGCCGGTACAACGGAGATTACTATATCTGGATCCGGGAGGTGGATCTGGAGAATATGAAGCTGGTGGGGGAGACTTACAATGTATGGAACGGCGCCATGAAGGACATTGTATGGCCGGAGGGGCCCCATCTGTATAAGAAGAACGGTTGGTACTACATCATGAATGCCGAGGGGGGAACCGGGCCGGAGCATGCAGTCACCATCTGCCGCAGCAGAAACCTGACGGGACCTTATGAGAATAATTTCTGCAATCCCATTATTACCCACAGGCACCTGGGAATGAAATATCCGATCCGGTATGTGGGACACGGAGATCTGGTGGAGACTGTAAAGGGAGAGTGGTATATGGTCATGCTGGCGGTACGGCCGCTGGAAGGATATACCACCATGGGAAGGGAGACTTTCCTGGCGAAGGTGGAATGGGAGAACGATTGGCCCGTGGTCAATCCCGGCGTGGGGATGCTGACAGAAGAGGTGGAGATCGGACTTCCAGCGTGGATGCCGGAGGGCGGCAGCGCGGTGACCGGCGAACGGATCTATGACTTTACCGGAATGGAAAAGCTGGGGCCTGAGTTTCTGACCCTGCGGAATCCCGGTCAGGACATGTTCCGCCTGGAGAAGGGAGAAGGGCTGGCTCTGTCCTTCAGGGACATTACCCTGAAGGAAAAGGACAGTCCCTCCTATGTGGCGGTGCGTCAGCAGGATCATCGGTTTGAGGCGTGCGCCCTGATGCGGACGGAGAATCTCACGGAAGGAAGAAGGGCGGGAATCGCTCTGATGCAGAGCGACGAGTTTCATCTGCGGGCGGAACTCTTCCGGGAAGGAGAAAAGCTGGGAGCAGAAGTAATTTTGTGCCGGAAAGGGGAGGATCAGGCAATAAGCCGTGTGGAGTTGCCCGGCACGGGGGATGCTTGCCTGATCCTGGATAAGGCGGAGCTTGTGCTGCGGGTGGAAGGACTGCAGGCCTCTGTAGAGCTTCTGACGGCCCGGGAGGGTTCGGAAGAGAGGACGGAGCGGTCGGTATTGTGCGGCGGTGTGGATATTCGTGCCCTGTCCACGGAGGTGGCCGGAGGCTTTGTGGGCTGTACCGTGGGAATGTATGCGGTGGCCCGGCCGGAGCGGCGGGATCAGGCAGCGGTGTTTGAGAGGTTTTCGTACAGGGCTCTCCGGGTGTAAAGCCCGGCGGCGCTCTTGCGGGAGAGATCTGTCGGGGCGACATGTCGGAAGATATACCGGAGCAACACGCTGGGAGATATGTCCCGGAAATACCCTGGAGGTAGCGGGAGAAAAGCAGAAAGAGGAGGAAGAAAAATGGGACCGATAGCACCTAAAGATGCCGAGAAAAAGCGCAGCGGTTTTTATCTTATGCGGGGAAAGGAGATTGCCGGCTCCGCCCAGCCGGACGGCAGGGGCGTCCAGTTCCTGTTTATGGACGGGGGCAGGATTGTGAGCGCTGCCCGTCTTGTGGGCAATGTGACGGAGGAACGGATATGGAAGCTGCTGCAGACCACGGAGGGGTTCCGTAAGCTGGTTCACAGCATCGGAGTGACGGCGGAACTGGAGCAGGGGGAATGCGGCGAGGTGGATTTTGTGCTGCAGATGTACGGAAAGCGCGACCCTTATGCCTCCGGCACGGTGATCAGGATGTCCCTGCCTACCGACGGCAGGGAGCGAACGGCTGTGCTTTCTGAGCAGGAGTGGTCCGATGACGACGATCTGCCGGGGCAGATCCGGTTTGAATTTCCCAGGCCCGGAGTCATTGCCCGGGTGTCGGTAAAGCTTTATTTGAATGATGGCTTTGAAGCGCCGGAGGAGATAGAGGAGACAAAAGTCGATCTGGAATCGGCGGATTACCGGGCTATGATGGAGAAGTCCCTGATGCAGGCCGGTAACCCTGCGCGGCTGCAGAGAGCGATGGACAGGGCCAGACAGGGTGAGGAGGTTACGGTGGCTTTTATCGGCGGCTCCATCACCCAGGGTGCGGGGGCAGTGCCCATTAACACGGGATGTTACGCCTACAAGACCTTTGAGCGTTTCTGCCGCCTGACGGGCCGGGGAACGGAGGACAATGTGCGATACGTCAAGGCCGGCGTGGGAGGAACGCCCTCCGAGCTGGGGATGCTTCGCTACGAGAAAGACGTGCTCAGGGACGGCAGCGTGAAGCCGGACATAGTGGTGGTGGAATTTGCGGTCAATGACGAGGGGGACGAGACGAAGGGCGAGTGCTATGATTCCCTGGTGAGGAAGATTCTGGACGGGGACAGTAAGCCGGCAGTGATCCTGTTATTTGCCGTGTTTGACAACGACTGGAACCTCCAGGAACGGCTGTCTCCTGTGGGAAAGGCATATGATCTGCCTATGGTGAGTGTAAGGGATGCAGTGGTGGAGCAGTTTTACAGGAAACCGGGTGAGGGAAGGGTCTTCAGCAAGAATCAGTTCTTTTATGATTGCTATCACCCCACGAATCTGGGACATACGGTAATGGCGGACTGCATCGGCAGGCTGCTCGAGGAGGCGGATGCGCTGCCCAGGCAGGAGGATACCCTGAAGCTTTCCGAAATCATGCCGCCCCTGGGAGGAGAATTCCAGACCGTAAAGCTTTATGACCGGTCTTCAGATATGCCTTGTGTCCAGGTGGATTGCGGCGGATTCCGCCACCGGGACGAAGAACTGCAGGCGGTGGAAATGGACAGGGATCTGACGGGTACAAAAGAATTCCCGAACAACTGGATGCACAGGGCAGACGGTGCGGCAGGAGAGGGGGCGCCCTTTTCCATGGATGTTGTCTGTCGGGCGCTTCTGTTGATCTATAAGGATTCCGGCAGCATCGCCGTGGGCCGGGCAGAGGTTTTTGTAAACGGGGAAAAGATCCTCACAGCGGATCCCCATATCAACGGCTGGACTCACTGCAACCCCGTGATCTGTTTCCGAGGGGCGGAGCCTGTCAGCCGTCATGTGGAGATCCGCATGGCAGAAGGTGAGGAAGGCAAAGAATTTACGATTCTGGGATTCGGTGTGGTTGAGTAAAACGGGGGTCAGTACTTTCCCTGCTTTCTGGAACGGTATTCGCTGGGCGTACAGTGCTTATACTGCTTGAACAGGCGGTTGAAGGTGGAAATGCTGGCATATCCGGACTGCAGAGCCACCTCAATAATGGGGAGGTTCGGGTTCGCCAGCAGTGCCTCGGAGGCCTTCAGCCGCCTGGAATGCAGATAATCGTTGAAAGTCAGGTCGGTGTACTGCTTAAACAGCCTGGAGAAATGAAACTTACTGAAGCCCATGTAATCGGCCATATTTTCCAGGTTCAGATCCTCGGAGTAGTGGTCGTCAATATATTCCAGGAGATTGTTAAATTTCTTTATGTATTCCTTCTGCCTTGCCGTGCGTACGTTGGGAAACAGTTCCTTTTGGTAGATATGGTTGTAGGCAAATTTGGCAAATAAGTCCAGCAGCAGGGAATAAATGGTCAGCTCTGCATATTCGTTTTCACTGAAATATTCTTCCGTGATCTGATACAGATGCTGATAGACCTCGCGGTATATCTGCGGATAGGTGTCCGGTGTCACATGGATGGGCTGTATCAGCAGCGATTGAATACTGGAGCTGCTCTTGAGTTCCAGCAGCAGGGATATATCCAGAAGGAGGATAAAGCGTCTGCCGGACTCCGGCGCTATCAGCTTGTGTAGCTCCTGGGGGGGAATGAACAGAAATTCCCCGGGATTGATATGATATATCTGCTGATTGATTTCCACCTCGTAAAAGTTTTCGACGGGCATGATGATCTCAAGGGCAGCATGCCAGTGAGGATCATAATCAATGGATTGTTCGTTGCACCAGATACGTATGCCGGAATCGGTATGGTATTGGATAATCTCCTGAGAGTCTTTAATGGTCCGGTCGCCGGCCCAGTCGTTGTTGACTGTATAATAATCATGTTGAGAGCTGTTAATTTTTCTATTTTCCATGAATATGTATCCCCTGTTCTATTATTGTGCAAGTATACCCAATGCTGTCAGACAGATTGAATATTTTATTGTGGATTTCCACAAATTATTATAACATCGTCTGCGGAAAATGTAAATACGTGTGCAGAAAAAAGCAGCAATATTTGAAAAGTATCAGCAATAAATGAGTAGATTCAAAGAAGATGTACCCGTATAATCGGATATATATACTCATGCAGAATTTGGAGTCAAGTCGTCGCGCAGGAAGGAATATCGGGAAGGAGGCCAACATGGCGGATTACGGGAAAAGGGAATATCGGAATGTGTTTGCGGAGATCGGAAAAAGTGAAGAGGAAATTGATAAAAGACTGGCGGAGATAGTGGAAACCTTCTTTGAAAAGGAGGGGGAGAAGGTCTTCTTTCGTGTGGGAGAGGACATGGCATACATAGAAGATACCGGGAATCTGGACGCCAGGACGGAAGGAATGTCCTATGGTATGATGTTCTGTGTACAGATGGACAGGAAAGAGGATTTTGACCGTCTCTGGAAATGGGCAAAGACCTATATGTGGATGTCCGAGGGAGAGAATGAGGGGTACTTTGCATGGTCCTGCGCTCCTGATGGAAAGAAAAACGCATACGGACCCGCTCCTGACGGAGAAGAATTCTTTGCCATGGCGCTTTTCTTTGCTGCCCATCGCTGGGGAAACGGCAGCGGGATCTTTGATTATGAGCGGGAGGCCCGGGAAATCCTGAGAGCCTGTCTGCATAAAGGAGAAAACGGCAGGCCGGGCTGCCCCATGTGGAATCATGACAATCATCAGATTCTGTTTGTGCCGGGCATTTCCTTTACGGATCCCTCATATCATTTACCCCACTTTTATGAATTGTTTGCCCTGTGGGCAGATCCTGAGGATCGGGATTTCTGGATCAAAGCGGCTGAGGCCAGCAGAGAATATCTGGCGCTGGCCTGTCATCCCGTTACGGGTATGTCCGCGGAATATGCGGAATTTGACGGGCAGCCTGTGAAAAAGGTGCCCTGGGGCAAGGACCGCCACGACTGGTTTTTCAGCGATTCCTACAGAACCGTGGCGAATATAGGGCTGGATTATGAGTGGTTCGGAGTGGACAGGGGACAGCGGGGAGCGGCGGAGCGGCTTCAGTACTACCTGGGAGTAGAGCGCAGAGAGGATCCCTTCCGGATTTACGAGGTGGACGGGAGAGTCATTGAGAAGGGAGCCCTGCATCCCACAGCCATTACAGCCACCACGGCCCAGGGGGCTCTTGCAGTGCCGGAGAGGCTGGACGGGGACGAACTGTCCCAGGCGGGACGGATGGCCCGTCTGTGGGTTGAAAGGTTCTGGAATGAGCCGATGCAGACGGGGAAATACAGGTATTATGATAACTGCCTGTACCTGTTCGCATTTCTGGCGCTGAGCGGGAAATACCGGATTTGGGAGTAAACGGCAGGAAATGGATCACGGAGACAAATTTCAGGAGAAACGGTGGAGGGAAAACAGTGAGAGACAGAGAAAGAGCAAGAAAGCGGGCGCAGGAGCTGGTCAGCCAAATGACACTGGAGGAGAAGGCATCTCAGCTGAAGTATGACGCGCCGGCAATACCCAGGTTGGGCATACCTGCCTATAACTGGTGGAATGAGGGCCTGCATGGCGTGGCAAGGGCCGGGGTAGCTACAAGCTTTCCTCAGGCTATCGGTGTAGCGGCGGCCTTTGATCCGGAGCTGACGGAGGAGATGGGCCGGGTCGTAGCCGTGGAAGGACGGGCAAAATACAATTCCAGCAGCGCCAGGAATGACAGGGACATTTACAAGGGGCTTACCTTCTGGTCTCCCAATGTAAATATTTTCAGGGATCCCAGATGGGGCAGAGGGCATGAGACTTACGGAGAGGATCCTTATCTTACGGGAGAGCTGGGGAAGGCCTATGTAAAGGGGCTGCAGGGAGACGGAGAATATCTGACGGCGGCTGCCTGCGCGAAGCACTTTGCTGTGCATTCCGGGCCGGAGGCGGTTCGCCATGAGTTTAACGCCGAGGTATCGGAGAAGGATCTGAGGGAGACTTATCTGCCTGCCTTTGAGAAGCTGGTGAAGGAAGCGGAAGTGGAGGCGGTGATGGGCGCCTACAACCGGACCAACGGGGAGCCCTGCTGTGCCAACAAGGTGCTGATGGAGGACATTCTGCGGGGCGAGTGGGACTTCCAGGGGCACTATGTGTCGGATTGCTGGGCAATTCGCGATTTCCATACGAAGCATATGGTGACGGACACCGCAGAGGAGTCTGCGGCGCTGGCTCTGAAAACCGGCTGTGACTTGAACTGCGGCTTCACGTATCTGCATTTGCTGAAGGCCTGTGAGGAAGGGCTGGTGACGGAGGAAGATATTACAAAGGCGGCGGAACGGCTTTTCACCACCAGATTCCTGCTGGGGCTCTTTGACGAGACGGAATATGACGAGATCGGCTATGACCGGCTGGAGTGTGAGGAGCATCTGCAGGCGGCGGACAAAGCTACTGCGGAGAGCCTGGTGCTGCTGAAAAATAACGGTATCCTGCCCCTGGATCCGGAGAAGGTTAAGACCATCGGGGTGATCGGGCCCAATGCCAACAGCAGGGCGGCTCTGGTGGGGAATTACCATGGAACCTCATCCCGTTACATAACCGTGCTGGAAGGGATTCAGGATTTGACGGCAGGAAAGGCAAGGATTTATTATTCCGAGGGCTGCCATCTGTTCCGTGACAAGGTGGAAGGCCTCGGCCAGAGACAGGACCGTATCAGTGAGGCCGTGAGCGTGGCCTTAAACAGTGATGTGGTGATCCTCTGCCTGGGTCTGGATGAGACCCTGGAGGGAGAGGAAGGCGATACAGGCAACAGCTATGCCTCCGGGGACAAGGGCGATCTGTTTCTGCCGGAAGTACAGCGCGAGCTGGCAGAGGCGGTGCTGGGAACAGGCAGGCCGGTGGTTGTCCTGAACATGACGGGAAGCGCCATGGATCTGCGGTACATGGAAGAAAAGGCAGACGCGGTGATGCAGGTATGGTATCCCGGAGCCCGGGGCGGCAGAGTGGTGGCACAGGCGCTGTTCGGCGAGCTGTCTCCCTCGGGGAAGCTGCCGGTGACTTTTTATAACGACAGTTCCGAGCTGCCGGCCTTCGAAGATTACTCCATGAAGGGCAGGACCTACCGCTATTTTACCGGACAGGTGCTATATCCCTTCGGCTACGGCCTGACCTACGGGGATGTGGCCGTAAATCGCGTGGTGTGCGGCGGCAGCGTATTTGAAGGGGAAGCAGCCGGGGAAGTGGAAGCGGACGTGACGAAGCCGGTTACGGTCAAAGTGAGCGCTGTCAACCGCGGCAAGGCCGCTACCGGAGAGGTGCTTCAGGTCTATATTAAGGCTGAAGATTCGTCTTTTGCTGAGCCCAATGCGAAGCTTTGTGCCTTTACCAGAATTTCCCTTGGCGCTCTGGAAGATACGGAAGCGGAGCTGGAAATTCCTCCCGAGGCCTTTACCGTGGTGGATGAGGACGGCAGGAGAACGGACGGCGGACGGCGGTACCGTGTCAGTGTAGGACTGGGACAGCCGGACGGGCGGACGGCGCAGCTGACAGGCAAGCAGTGCATTACCTTTAATATCACGAGAAAATGAGCCGAAAACGGCAGAAAATCTGGAGGCAGATATGACAGATCATGGGGAAGTCTTTGTATTGCAGCGGCAGGGTGAAAGCGCGACGTTTTTGATCGAAACACAGGCCTATGAGGGCGTTAAGCGCATTGGGCAGAGAGTGGCGCTGGACGTGGAGCTTGTGACAGGGGTGAGGCCGGAAATCAGACAGGATGCGGCACAGTGTGACGGCAGCATTGTCCTTTTTGCCACGGTAGGTATGAGTCCCTGCCTCAAACGGCTGGAGGAGGCAGGAAAGTGGACGTCCGAAGCACTTTCCGGGAAGCGGGAGGTTTATCGGATCCAGGTAATTGACGATCCCTTCCCGGAGCAGCCGGAGGTAAAAAGAGCACTGGTAATTGCCGGAAGCGATAAGCGGGGAACCATCTACGGGATGTTCCGTCTGTCGGAACTTTGCGGCGTGTCACCGCTGGTTTATTGGGGAGACGCCGCTCCGGAGAAGCGGGATACCCTGGCACTGGAGATAGGGGAGGGATTCGTGTCAAAGGAACCTTCCGTCAGATACAGGGGATTCTTTATCAATGACGAGTGGCCGGCCTTCGGCAACTGGTGCAATGAGCATTTCGGAGGCTTCAACGCAAAGGTATATGAAGAGGTTTTTATCCTTCTGCTGCGGTTAAAGGGGAATTACCTCTGGCCCGCCATGTGGAGCGCTACCTTTTCCGAAGACGGGCCGGGGCTGGAGAATGCCGTGCTGGCGGATATTTACGGCGTTGTTATGGGGGCGTCCCATCATGAGCCCATGTGCAGGGCAGGAGAGGAATGGCAGCATATTTATCAGAATTACGGCCGGGACAATACCTGGAGCTTCCTTTCCAACAGGGAGGCTATTACGGAATTCTGGAAGGACGGCATTCTGAGGAATAAGCCCTTTGAGAATGTCATTACCATCGGTATGCGGGGGGAATGCGACTCCAAGCTGCTCCCTGAGGATGCAGGATTAAAGGATAATATCCAGGTGATTAAGGAAGCCATTCTGACCCAGCATGAGCTTCTGCGCAAGTATATTGACCCGGACCTGAAAAAGATTCCCCGTATGCTGGCGATCTATAAAGAGGTGGAGGAGTATTATTACGGCGACGAGACCTGCGAGGGATTAAGGGGCTGGGAAGAGCTGGATGATGTCATCCTGATGCTCTGCGAGGATAATTTCGGCAATACCAGAGGACTTCCCAATGAGGCGGACAGGAAGCATCCCGGCGGGTACGGTATGTATTATCATTTCGATTACCACGGGGCGCCCGTCAGCTATGAGTGGCAGAACAGCTCCCGGCTGACGAAGACCTGGGAGCAGATGACCCAGGCTTACGAATTTGGTGTAAGAGAGCTTTGGATCGTGAATGTAGGCGATTTAAAGGGTGTGGAGTATCCTCTGTGCTACTTTATGGATCTGGCGTATGATTATGAGACCTACAGTGCCAAGAATGTGACGGAGCAGTATGCGCAGAACTGGATCAGAAAGCAGTTCGGCGGACGTCTGTCGGAAGAGACCTCGGCAGATCTCCTAAGGCTCCTGAAAGGTTTTACCCGCTGGAATGCGGCCAGGCGGCCGGAGACCATGGAGCCGGGAATATACCATCCCTGCCATTTCCGTGAGGGCGAGCGGGTGTGGAATGAGGTAAACGGGCTGATGGAGCTGGCGGAGGAGCTGAAGGCCAGGATGCCGGAGGAATGTATGGACGCCTATTGCAGTATGCTGTATTATCCGGCGATGGCGTCCCTTAACCTGATCCTGATGCACATCGAGGCAGGGTGGAACGAATATTACGCAGGGCAGGGAAATATTGCTGCCAACGGATTTGGCAGCAGCGTTAAACAGAGGGTGGAAAAGGATCATCAGTATGTGCAGGCGTATCACAGTCTGGCGGGGGGCAAGTGGAACCATATGATGGATTCCGCCCACACCGGTTTCCACAGCTGGGATGACCATCACTGGACCTATCCTGTGGTGCGGGAGGTGATACCGATCCCGCGGGCCAAGATGCTGGTACAGTTTCGCGGACAGGAAGGCTGTCATGTGGGCAATTACTGGCAGGATAGATCCTATCCCTGCAGCGATGATTTCACCCGTCCGGATACGGAAAGCGTGGTGATCGACATTGGCAGCAGGGGAGACGTTGACTTTGACTATCAGATCCGATGCGACAAGCCCTGGGCGAAATTCTCCCGGGAAAGCGGCAGCGTAAGGATTCCGAAGCAGGGGGCGTTTACCATGGAGAGCGTCACTGTCACCTGTGACAGGAGCCTTCTGCAGGAGAGCCGGGAGAAGGCACTGATCGAGGTCTGTGGAGAGTTTACCAACGGACAGAAGATAATCTGCAGCCTGAATCTGCTGGCGGAGAAGGCGGATTGTGCCTGTGACGCCGGCACCTATGTGGAAAAGCAGGGCTATATTGCCATGGAAGCAAAGAATTATACGGAGAAGCGGGACGTGGAGGGAGAGGGCTTTGCCCTTATCGAACACCTGGGCAGGATGGGAGCCGCCGTCAAGGCTTTCCCTGTGACAAAGTCCTGGGTGGGCGCAGACGAGGCGCCTTGGGTGAAATATACCTTTGCGGCAGCCGGGAGCGGAGAGTATCAGGTACAGTTTTATCTGGCTCCCAGGAATCCTGTGGAAAAAGGGGCGCGGATGAGGCTTGCCTTCTCGGTAAACGGTGAGGAAAGAAGGTATGCGGACACGGTTCCGGAGGTGTACTATACGGAATTTACCTGCAGGACCTGGAACCGGGGAGTGATGAACAATATTCGGATCGTTGAGGATACGGTCCGGCTTCGGGAGGGTGTGAACGATTTGTACATTTATGCAGCGGATCCGGGGATCGTGCTGGAGCGGATCGTGCTGTATCCAAAGGGAACGAAGCTGCCGGATTCCTATCTGGGGCCGGTGGAGAGCTGGCGGCAGGAATGTCCGGAATAGAATTTAGAGTGAAAAGTCAGTCCAGATCAGTGGACTGGCTTTTCGTTTTGAAATTGTTTTATCAGGCACAGTATGCGGCAAAAGATTACAAAAATGTAAGGTTAAGAGAAGAAATGTAAGGTAATTCTATTGCAGCACAGTTTTCCTGCGCGTATGATAGTATTGTGCACGCGATACAATGATACACCGGCGGAGAAAATGCGCAGCGCCGTGAGTGGAACGGAGGAATTATGTCACTTTTGGAAGTAAAGAATTTGAAGAAGGTATATATAACGCGGCTGGGCGGAAATAAGGTCCAGGCTCTGGAGGATGTGAATTTCACGGTAGAGCAGGGTGAGTATGTGGCGATTATGGGAGAATCGGGTTCGGGCAAGACGACTCTTTTAAACATTATGGCGTCTCTGGATAAGCCTACCGGCGGGCAGGTGATTCTGGCGGGGAAGAACATGGCGGATATTAAGCAAAAGGAGCTTTGTGCATTCCGCAGGGACAATCTGGGGTTTGTGTTTCAGGACTTTAATCTGTTGGATTCTCTGTCCCTGAAGGACAATATCTATCTGCCCCTGGTACTGGCGGGCAGAAAGGCGGCGGAGATGGAGGAGAGGCTGGAGCCCCTGGCAGATAAGCTGGGGATCAGGGACATTTTGGAAAAGTTCCCCTATGAGGTTTCCGGGGGACAGCGGCAGCGCACGGCAGTGGCCAGGGCGCTGATTACCAATCCTCAGATCCTGCTGGCGGATGAGCCCACGGGTGCGTTGGACTCCAAGGCTTCCGACAGGCTGCTGCGTATTTTCGCTGATGTGAATGATGGCGGTCAGACTATCCTGATGGTGACCCACAGTACCCAGGCGGCCAGCAGAGCAGGGCGGGTTATGTTTATCAAGGATGGCTGCGTCTTTAATCAGATTTACAGGGGAGAGATGAGTGACGAGGAGATGTATCGGAAGATCTCGGATACCCTGACCATTTTGCAGACTGAGCACTCGGAGGGCAGGTACTTTAACCATACGAGGGAAGCGTTATCAGACAGGGAAAAGATATTATCTGCAGGGGAGGGGGCAGTGGGGCATGAATAAAAGCAAGTTACTGCTGCCCCGGATGGCGGCGGCCAATATTCGGAAGAACGGTTCTACGTATTTCCCCTATATCGGTGTCAGCATTTTCACCATGTTCACATATTTTGTTTTTGACCTGATCGTAAACAATGATCTGATGGAAAAGCTGCCCCGTGCAAGTTATGCGATAGTATTTGTGGAAATAGGCTTTGGCCTGCTCAGTATTATCATGGTTCCGTTTTTGTATTATACCAACAGCTTTCTGATTAAGCGGAGGAAGAAGGAGCTGGGCCTGTACAGCATCCTGGGGATGGAGAAGAAGCATATTGGCGTTATGATGTTCTGGGAGAGTCTGGTGGCGTATATCCTCGTCATGGCTGCAGCGATTCCGTTGGGGCTTCTGTTTTCCAGGCTGCTTTTCCTAATGCTTCTGAATCTGGCCAAGCTGCCGGTCGATGCGGTCTTTGCCATAAGCCCCAGGGCGATTCTGGACACGCTGGTATTCTATGCCCTGGTGTCTGTCCTGAATCTTTTTGTAAATCTGGTACAGGTGGGGAAGGCGAGACCTGTAGAGCTGATGGCCGGCTCCAGAAAGGGAGAGAAAGAGCCGAAAAGTGTCGGACTTACAATATGGAGCACCATGGGGATACTGGCCTTGGGGACAGGGTATTATCTTGCTGTCAGGGCGGAGATTAACAGTATGCTTTTTGCTGATTTCTTTCTGGCGGTCCTGCTGGTAATTATGGGAACATATTTCCTGTTTACGTCAGGGAGTATAGCGCTGCTCAAACATATGAAAAAAAGAAAGAAATATTATTACCGGCCGGAAAATTTTATCACGGTGTCTGGTATGCTGTATCGCATGAAGAAAAATGCCGCGGGGCTTTCCAATATCTGTATTTTTGCCACAATGTTCCTCATTACGGTTATCTGTACCGTCAGTCTCGGACTGAGTATGGATTCCATTATCGCTTATTCCTATCCGAGGACCTTTGAGCTATATTTCAGTGGGGAGCAGGACGAGGAGTTGCTGAAGGCCGTGATGGAAAAGGCGGCGTCAGATACCGGGGTGGAGCTGGCAGATTACCTGGGATGGAAAGGTATACCGCATAACGAAGTCTATATAGAAGGGAATCGGTTACGGACACGGGAGGCGGACGACAATATTTTTAACTCCAGTAATGTCCTGCTGATGACAGCGGAGGAATTTGACTCCATGGAACACGGCCAGGTAAACCTGGAAGCCGGAGAGGCGCTGATCTTTTCCAGGGGTGCAGACTTTGGGTATGATACCTTGCTGTTGGGCGGAAGCCAGTGGCGGATCAAGGAAGAGCTGGCGGAATGTTCCTTTGGGAAAAAGATTGAGAACGAGGCGGTACAACGGGATTTTGTGATTGTGTTTGCCACTTCCGAGGAGCGTATCCGGGCGGCCGCCGGGCTGGGGCTGGGCGAGGAACAGAAGGTATTTCGGATGGCCTGTAATCCCAAAGGGGAGGATGGGGCGATCGACGCCTTCCGGGACGGAGTGGCCGAGGCCCTGGCCGATACTGCCGGATATGTAACATACGGCGATTATCGGCAGGATGTTGCCGAGGTGGAGAGTATGTATGGCGGGCTGATGTTTATCGGTATTTTCTTCGGCAGCATTTTCCTGATCTGTCTGCTGATTATCATGTATTATAAGCAGATTACGGAAGGATTTGAGGATCAGAATAATTTTGAAATCATGCAGAAGGTGGGGATGAGCGATGAAGAGATTCGTGGAACGATTCGGAAACAGATCCGTTTGGTATTTGCATTACCTTTGGCAGGTGCGATACTTCATACGGTTATTGGCATGAATATGGTGGTGATGCTGATGGCGGCACTTCACAATTACGAGGTAAAGCTGCTGGTGATCTGTACCGCGGCAGTGTGCATGGTGTTTGCTGCCGTATATGCTTACTGTTATAAAAGAACCTCAACGACGTACTATAAGATTGTACGACACATGAATTAGCATAAATGTAGGCATTAACCGTTGTGTTTTGAAGGAAAATAGCTTATAGTGTCTTTAGAGTCACAGGGGAAAACTGCCCTGATGGGGCAGGTAAGGTGCCGGTTCTCTTTGGCAGAGCGAGGGAAACATGAAGGAAAAGGTGGTCGTGGGTATGTCCGGGGGAGTGGATTCCTCCGTGGCGGCATACCTTTTGCAGGAAAAAGGTTATGATGTGGTGGGAATCACCATGCAGATCTGGCAGGACGAGACGGAGCGGCTTAAGGAGGAAAGCGGAGGCTGCTGCGGGATATCGGCAGTGGAGGATGCCAGGCGAGTGGCGGAGATGCTGGGAATTCCCCATTATGTCATGAATTTCAAGCAGGAATTTAAGCAGCATGTGACGGACTATTTTGTGGAAGAATATCTGGCCGGCCGCACGCCGAATCCCTGTATAGCCTGTAACCGCTATGTTAAGTGGGAAGCGCTGCTGAACCGCAGTCTGGGGATAGGTGCGGATTATATTGCCACAGGACATTATGCCAGAATAGAAAAGCTTCCCGGAGGTCGTCTGGCCCTGCGCCAGGCGGCAACGACACAGAAGGATCAGACCTATGCCCTCTATAAGCTGACACAGGAACAGCTGGCTCACACGCTAATGCCGGTGGGGGAGTACACCAAGGAGCAGGTCAGGAAGCTGGCAGACCGCATCGGACTTCCGGTGGCGCATAAACCGGACAGTCAGGAGATCTGCTTTGTGCCGGACGGGGACTATGCCGGCTTTATCGACAGGGAAGCGGCAGGACGGGTACCGGGGCCGGGGAATTTTGTCAGCGGAGACGGCAGAATCCTGGGGCGGCACAAGGGAATTACCCATTATACTTTGGGACAGCGCAGGGGTTTGGGGCTTCCCATGGGAGAGAGAGTTTTTGTCACCGGACTTCGCCCTGAGACAGACGAGGTGGTGGTAGGGACAAATGAAGAGCTTTTTGTGACGGAAGCGTTGTGTGATCACGTAAATCTGATGTCTGTAGAGGATATTTCCGAACCGGTCCGGGTGAAGACAAAGATCCGTTATAACCATGGCGGCGAGTTTTGCCGGATCGAAAAGGCAGAGGGGGGCAGGATAAAATGCACTTTTGAAAGGAAAGTCCGGGCGGTGACACCGGGGCAGGCAGCAGTCTTTTACGACGGGGAATATGTGCTGGGCGGCGGTACTATAGTGAGCGGCGGCACAGTTTAAGGCAGCAGGGCATAATATATATTGGAACAGACGGGACGCAGAAAGTTAGGAGATAGGATATGGACATTAATTTCGGAGGAAGAATGCCTGCCAGAAGGAACCGCTTTGGCTCCGTGACGGGGATGATCGTAGACATGATGCCTGCCACGATGGGAAACCGCAGGGCTGAGGGTTGTGTGATCTTTGTTACCATGGAGGATACGAACGGCAATACGGTGAATTTTATCATGTCACCTCATACTTATGTAGTGGATTTTGAGACACTTTCCGTGGGAATGACGTGCACTTTCTGGTATTCGATGGATGCGCCCATGCTTCTGATCTATCCGCCCCAGTACAACGCGGTGGTGGTGGCCAGAGAGAAGATGGAGCGAATGGTGAATGTGGGTTATTACAACACTTCCATGGTGAACGAAGATCAGACGCTGCAGTTGAATATGGACGGCTCCGTAGAGGTGCGTACTACCAATAATCAATACTTTCAGGGAAACCCTGCGGGTCATAATCTGGTGGTGGTCTATGAAAACTCCACCCGCAGCATTCCTGCCCAGACCACGCCTAAGCGGGTGGTGGTGCTATGCGAAATGTAAAGGAAATCACTAAGCGCGTTCCCTGCCAAGTGATTTCACGCCCTGCGGTGCAGGGCTTCTTTACATTTCAGAATCGCTTGCAGCGATTCTTCCCGGGGGCTTGTTTGCTGCCGGCCCGGCCCGTTTTGCAAAAATTTTCAGGTTCCGGCCGATTCGTTTCAGAGGCGGATGAATTCCGGCGTCCGGTGCTGGAATACGGCATAGTACCGGAAGCCGCAGGACTCCAGAACCTCGGCGGCGCGGGGGAAGTGTTCGGCGATATGGGATGTGTCATGGGAATCGCTGCCAATGGTGATGATCTCTCCCCCAAGCTGCCGGTAACGTTTTAAAATATCCGTGCAGGGATGAAATTCTTTCATTCCGTTTTCTATGCCTCCGGTGTTAAGCTCGATTCCCTTACCGTTTTCCAGCAGTGTATCGAGAATTTCATCAAAAATATCCCGATATTTCTCATAGCTGTAATTCCGATCTCCGTCTGGGCCATAGCGCACCACGTAATCCAGATGGCCGTACACATCAAAATTAGAGAATTTCTTAACGTTTTCCAGGATAGAGGTAAAGTACTCGCGATACGCTTCTTCCTCGCTCCGGCCCTCATAAAAGGCAGGATAATAAGGATCTTTTCCATGGCAGATATGGGAGGAGCCAATGATAAAGTCGAATTCATATGATTTGGCATATACTGCAGTTTTGCGCAGTATTTCAGACTGCAGGCCCAATTCGACTCCGAAGAGCAGACGGATCTGGTTCTGGTACTTTTCCTTCAGGCGCGCCAGATCATAGAGATAAGAATCTGTGTTCAGCAGAAAAATACTGCCGGATTCCTCCGGGGAATCGGGAAAATCTATATCGTGGTGTTCGGTAAAGCACATGGTCTTCAACCCCCGGGAAATTCCGGACAATATCATTTCTTCCATGGGAGTATCCGAATCCCCGGAAAAAGAAGAGTGCAGATGGCAGTCGGCTGTAACAGGCATGATAAACCTCCTTTGTTGTTGGCGATCATCAGTAAAATGAAATGTGGACTTACTTATTCTACTGAATTATTTTACCAAGAATAAGTATCTTAGTAAAGTGTAATTTTTGCGGCCAAATGCAATTATTTTTCATTTACATCTTGAATTATCAGATGAAATTAGGTAAAATATTCTTGCTGACAAAATTTTGTCAATCTGGTGATTCTCTCCAAAGATGGGACAGGTTGGCAAAAGAATATATAATAGAGACTGCTCCGCATTTTCTATTATCTAAATTTCATTATTAAAATTTTAGGAGGAAACTAAAATGGCAGTAAGAGTAGCAATCAATGGTTTTGGCCGTATCGGCCGTCTGGCATTCAGACAGATGTTTGATGCAGAAGGTTACGAGGTAGTGGCTATCAACGATCTGACAAGCCCTGAGATGCTGGCACATTTGCTGAAGTATGATACCGCTCAGGGGAGATACAAGTATGCCGACAAGGTTGAGGCTGGCGAGGATTCCATCACCGTAAACGGCAAGAAGATCACGATTTACAAGGAAGCAGATGCTTCCAAGCTTCCCTGGGGTGAGCTGAAGGTAGACGTGGTTCTGGAGTGTACCGGCTTCTATACCTCCAAGGAGAAGTCCATGGCTCATATCAATGCCGGCGCCCGCAAGGTTGTTATCTCTGCTCCTGCAGGAAACGATCTTCCTACCATCGTATACAATGTAAACCATGAGACCTTAAAGCCTGAGGATACCGTTATTTCCGCAGCTTCCTGCACCACCAACTGCCTGGCTCCCATGGCAAAGGCCCTGAATGATCTGGCTCCCATCCAGTCCGGCATTATGACCACGGTTCACGCTTATACCGGTGACCAGATGATTCTTGACGGACCTCAGAGGAAGGGTGACAAGAGAAGAAGCCGTGCAGGCGCGCAGAACATCGTGCCTAATTCCACCGGTGCAGCTAAGGCTATCGGCCTGGTTATTCCGGAACTGAACGGCAAGCTGATCGGTTCCGCTCAGCGTGTTCCTACCCCTACCGGTTCTACCACCATTCTGGTAGCAGTTGTTAAGGGCAAGGTTACCAAGGAGCAGATCAACGACGCAATGAAGGCTGCTCAGACCGAGTCTTACGGATACAATACAGACGAGATCGTATCCTCTGACGTAATCGGCATGACCTATGGTTCCCTGTTTGATGCAACCCAGACCATGGTAGCTCCCATGGAGGACGGCAATACTCAGGTACAGGTTGTTTCCTGGTATGACAACGAGAACAGCTACACTTCTCAGATGGTTCGCACTATCAAGTATTTCAGTGAGCTTGGCTAAGAATAAAGAAGTGCTAGACCTTTGGGGTCCGGTCGTTGGACCGGACCCTGTTTAGTGTGAGAAGAGTTTCCGATTGCTCACGGCAAAGGCTGTTCCGCAGAGAAACTCTAAGTCTCACAACAGAGGATGCCAAGCGAACTTGTTCGCTTTGTACGGGCATTTTCCGCACGGATTTGAGATTCCGCGGAGCGGAATCATGAAAAGCTTAATAATAGAAATTGGAGGTTCGAAAAATGGGATTAAATAAGAAATCAGTTGATGACATCAATGCAAAGGGCAAGCGCGTACTGGTAAGATGCGATTTTAATGTGCCCTTAAAGAACGGGGAGATTACCGACGAGACCCGGATTGTGGCGGCGCTGCCTACCATCCAGAAGCTGATAAAGGACGGCGGGAAGGTGATTCTCTGCTCTCACCTGGGCAAGGTAAAGGAAGGCCCCAACGAGAAGGAGTCTCTGGCTCCCGTGGCAAAGCGGCTGTCTGAGAAGCTGGGCAAGGAGGTTGTATTTGTAGCTGACTACAATGTGACCGGAGAGGCTGCCACCAAGGCGGTAGAAGCAATGCAGGAGGGAGATGTGGTTCTGCTGCAGAATACCCGTTTCCGCGGCAAGGAAGAGACCAAGAACGGAGAGGAATTCTCCAAAGAGCTGGCTGACCTTGCGGATCTGTATGTGTGTGACGCATTTGGTTCCTCCCACAGGGCGCATGCTTCCGTGGAAGGTGTGACGAAGTTCATCACGGCAAAGGGCGGCGAGAACGTGGTAGGCTACCTGATGCAGAAGGAGATCAATTTCCTGGGCAATGCGGTGGAAAATCCCGTGCGGCCCTTTGTAGCGATCTTAGGCGGCGCGAAGGTGGCAGATAAGCTGAACGTTATCTCCAATCTGCTTGAGAAGTGCGACACCTTGATTATCGGCGGCGGCATGGCATACACCTTCTTAAAGGCACAGGGCATGGAAGTGGGGAATTCCCTGGTGGATGATGAGAAGATCGATTACTGTAAGGAGATGATGGACAAGGCGCAGAAGCTGGGCAAGAAGCTGCTGCTTCCCATTGATACCACCATTGCGGCAGGCTTCCCTGATCCGATTGACGGGCCTGTAGAGGTTTCTTATGTGGATTCAGATAAGATTCCTGCCGACATGGAAGGTCTGGATATTGGGCCTAAGACCCAGGCTCTTTTTGCAGACGCCGTGAAGTCTGCAAAGACCGTGGTTTGGAACGGCCCTATGGGTGTGTTTGAGAATCCTACCCTGGCAGC